>DLQL01000043.1:7376-8496 GCA_002477565.1 Flavobacteriaceae bacterium UBA7433 | reverse complement strand
ACCAATTCCTTTTTGTCTCCCAATTCAATTATGCGTTGGGTTACTTTTTTCAACTCTTCGTCGTTCAACTGCAATCCGAGGTCTTGGAGGTTTTTTTGAATGTTTGCTTTTCCGGAAGTTTTCCCCAAAGCATACTTTCTCTTTCTCCCAAAACGTTCTGGTAGCAGGTCGTTGAAATACAAATTCTTTTTGTTGTCTCCGTCTGCATGGATTCCCGCAGTTTGCGTAAACACATTGGCGCCTACAACGGGTTTGTTGACAGGGATGCGGAAGCCCGAAAAGTTTTCTACCAATTTGCTGACCTTGTTCAAGGAGGATTCATTGACCCCTACTTCCAGACCTGGAAGGAAATCGTTGATCACGGCGATGGCGCTGGCCAAAGGGGCATTTCCTGCGCGTTCTCCCATTCCATTGATGGTCAAATGCAAGCCATTTGCTCCGGCTTTGAGCGCTTGCATGACATTGGCAACACTCAAATCGTAATCGTTGTGTGCGTGAAAATCAAAGTGCATGCTTGGGTATTTTGACCGCACTTTGGACAGGTAGTCAAAAGATTCTTGAGGGGTCAAAATTCCGAGTGTATCGGGCAGCAAGACACGTCGAATGTTTTGAGATTTTAAAAAGTCTAAAAACTGAAAAACATAGTCCTGAGAATTTCGCATGCCGTTGCTCCAATCTTCCAAATACACATTGGTTGATACTCCTTGTTCTTTGGCGAGTTCAAGGACATCTTCAATTTCGGAAAAATGTTGTTCGGGTGTTTTTTTCAGCTGGTGTGTGAGGTGATTCAAAGAACCTTTGGTCAATAAATTTTGTACTTTCCCTCCTGCTTTGGCAAGCCATTTTAGAGAGCTTCCTCCGTCGACAAAGGTCAGTACTTCGATCCGATGGAGGCAGTCGTTTTCAAGGCCCCATTGGGTGATTTTCTGAACGGCCTCCAGCTCTCCTTTTGAGACTCTTGCCGAAGCAATTTCAATGCGGTCTACTTGCAGTTCCTCCAAAAGCAGTTTGGCAATGGTCAGTTTTTCGGAAACAGAAAAAGACACCCCGGAGGTTTGCTCCCCATCCCGAAGTGTGGTGTCCATGATTTCTATTTTTCTTCTTTCCATTTGTATCTGTA
>DLQL01000043.1:0-7309 GCA_002477565.1 Flavobacteriaceae bacterium UBA7433 | reverse complement strand
GTTTTTGCAAAGTCTTGAATTTCAGATTTGATGTTTTGCAAGTAGTCAATGTCATCAAAACCGTTCAAGAGGTTTTCTTTTTTATAGCCACTGATGTCAAAATTTTCTTGTGCTCCTGTAGCGACAATGCTTACGGTTTGCTCGGGCAAATTGACTTCAATTTCAGCATGTGGGTCGGCTTCAATCGCAGCAAATATCTCGTCCGCAAAAGCAGCGCTTACCTGAACGGGCAATACACCAATGTTCAAACAGTTGTTTTTGAAAATGTCGGCAAAAAAGGAAGAGATGACACAGCGGAATCCAAAATCGTAGACGGACCAAGCGGCGTGTTCTCTTGAAGATCCCGAACCGAAATTGCGGCCTCCTACCAGAATTTTTCCTGTGTATTTTGGATTGTTGAGCACAAAGTCTGCTTTGGGACTTCCATCAGCATTGTACCTCCAGTCGCGAAACAAGTTGTCTCCAAAACCCTTGCGTTCTGTAGCTTTTAAAAAACGTGCTGGAATGATTTGGTCTGTATCCACATTTTCAATTGGCAATGGGTATGCAGAACTTTTTAAGATGTTAAATTTATCGTATGCCATGTTGTTTTATTTTGTTGTTTTTTGGAAAATGGAAACGTTTGCTTGTTTCTAGGTTGTTTTTACATCAAATCTCTTGGGTCGGTAACGACTCCTGTGACCGCTGCAGCTGCAGCTACCAATGGACTCGCTAACAAAGTTCGAGATCCCGGCCCTTGCCTTCCTTCAAAGTTTCTGTTGGAGGTCGAAACCGCGTATTTTCCAGCAGGTACCTTGTCGTCGTTCATGGCCAAACAGGCAGAACATCCCGGCTCACGCAAGACAAATCCCGCTTCGTGGAATATGTCTAAAAGTCCTTCTTCTTGGATGGCTGCTTCTACTATATGTGATCCTGGAACCAGCCATGCCGTGACATGACCTGCTTTTTTTCTCCCTTTTACAATGGAAGCAAAGGCTCTAAAATCTTCGATCCGTCCGTTGGTGCAAGATCCGATAAAGACAAAATCTATTTTTTTTCCGATCATGGCTTCCTTCTCGTTGTAACCCATGTAACCCAATGATTTTTGGTAGGTCGCCGCTCCGCCTTCTACCTCAGCAGCAGCAGGGATGTCTTTGGAGATGCCAATTCCCATTCCAGGATTGGTTCCGTAAGTAATCATCGGCTCGATGTCGGCAGCGTTGAAATTGTACACTTTGTCAAACTCAGCTCCCTCGTCTGTTTTCAAGGTTTTCCAATAGTCCATTGCTCTGTCCCAGTCTGCTCCTTTGGGCGTTTGTGGACGGCCTTCTAAATAGTCAAATGTTTTTTGATCGGGTGCAATCATTCCACCACGTGCGCCCATCTCGATGCTCAGGTTGCAAACGGTCATCCGTCCTTCCATGGTCATGTCTTCAAAAACATCTCCCGCGTATTCTACAAAGTAACCTGTAGCCCCTGAAGTGGTGAGTTGTGCGATGATGTACAAAGCAACATCTTTTGAGGTGACTCCTCGTCCCAATGCCCCATTGACATTGATGACCATCTTTTTGGGTTTGGGCTGCATGATGCACTGCGTGGCCAATACCATCTCTACTTCTGAAGTTCCAATTCCAAAGGCGATGGCTCCGAAAGCGCCGTGTGTAGAGGTATGTGAATCTCCACAAACAATGGTAGCTCCTGGCAAGGTAATCCCGTTTTCAGGACCTACAACATGTACGATTCCATTGTTCTGATGTCCCAATCCCCAGTGGCTGATGCCGTGTTCTTTGGAGTTTTCTTCCAAGGCTTTTAACTGGTTGGCAGACAGAGGATCTTCAACAGGCAAATGCTGGTTGATGGTGGGTGTGTTGTGGTCTGCTGTAGCGAAAGTACGCTGGGGGTGTAGTACGCCAATGCCTCTTGTTTTCAAGCCAAGAAAGGCTACTGGACTGGTCACTTCATGGATGAAATGACGGTCGATAAAAAACACATCTGGTCCGTCTTTAATTTTACGAACTACATGCGAATCCCATACTTTGTCGAATAATGTATTTGCCATTTTGTAATCTTTATGATTTGTTTTACAATTTGATTTCAAAAGTACGCAACTGTCCCAAAACTACCGAACTTTTGCAGTGCTTTTTTACTGTACTCACTGTTTGAGAAAAATAATTTAAAAATCTTATTATCAAAATCTTAGCTGTTTTTATTTTACGACGGCTATGGGATAAAACGTCTTTTTTTCAAACAAAAAAAAGCGGTCGCAAACCACTGCCGAAACGGTGTTTTAAAAACAAGTTGCAAACTTACAAAATTCAAAGCTTTTCTGCTTAAAAATCAAGTGGATACTTTTGGTCTTGTCACGAGCCCTTAATTTTGCAATTGCAAGCTCCTTGAAATGCATGGAATGAAAAGAAAAAGTTTTGGGTAAATCTGAAGCGCAAAGTGCAAAAAGCATCGGTTTTCAATACCTATGTGTTTGCTGCTCTTCTTGGGCAGGATATAGGAAAGCTATCTGTCAAACCCCAAATGCCATAAATTAAATGCGTTTCCCTAAGGTCAATCCGTATCGGAGCACATGCGAAGGGCTGTCTTCTGAAAAAAGATATTTTCCGGCTCCTATATAGATTTCAAAAGTCCATCCTTTTTTATTGATCCATTTTTTGCCGACACTAACTCCTAAAGAAACGTCTGTCCAGGACTTGTCCGAACTTGATCCCGATAACAAATCTGACTCCGAATCTCCATCACCCGTTGCAAAGGAGGAAAAAACTTCTACAAACCTCCCACGAGCACCAAAGCCTTCTTTGTTTAAAAAATAAAAACGGTAGAAAGGACTGACTGAAAATTTAGCGTAGGGAAATTCCGGTCCTTTTCCATTGAGGTAGGCAGAAACTCCATAGCTGTTTTGCGAATCGACTAGTTTTTCAAAAGAAAAATTCAAGGCGTTGATCGTCAAAAGATCCAACATGTTCAGTCGAAATTCTTTGGTGCCTGTCAACTGAAATTCTTCCGCACTGTTTTTTACAATTTCTACTTTGACTGTCGTTTCTTTAGAAGTCACCTCCTGGGCTGCTACTAAAAAACTAAAAAAAAAGAGGACGATGGGTAGGATTTTTTTATACATGGCTGCAATGTACTGAAAAAAATAATTCCTTTACCAAACATTCTTTCTTTATTGATGGACGCCATACTAAATTTATGCCTCTAAATTGACTGCCAAATACGTGGAACGAAGTGTCCCATCCGTTTTTCTTCTTTGTATTCAGCAATCATCGATCCATGAATCAGGTGAAAAATTTCAAACACAGCTGTCTTCTCCATAAATCCTCAAGGTCGGCATAAAAAAACGTTCGGCGCTCAGGGTCCAAAACAAAAAAAAGCCGCACATACGTGCGGCTTTTTGTCTTTTTTGTCGCCCCTACAATTCAAAGTTACAAAACAACATCATTGTTTGATGACTTTAGCAATTCCTGATACATTATTGTTCTCGTCGTGTATTTTAATTAAATAAACGTTCTGGGGGAGTACTGAAATATCCAATGTTTCTAAAGTTGATTCCATTAATATTTTCCCTTTTATGTCATATACTTTTACAACAGAAAACCCTGAAGGAATAGTTACAATTGAAGATGTTGGATTTGGATAAATAGCAATTAAATTATTGTTAACATCGCTTATGTTTAAGTTAGTTCCGATGTAACTTATTGAATTGTCATCAATTAGATAGTAAGTAGTATCTGTTTTTTGACCTTCATTACCATTGGGGTCTGTTACATCCAGCTTAATTTCAACATATCCATCTTGCAAACTTGAAAGGTCTAAATTTGCGATGCTGAAATCTTCAGTTAAGATCTCTCCTGTAAAAATTAATGAACTAAAGGCTTTCTTCATTGACTGAAATTTATTTGAGGTCGTAGTTGATGAACTAGAATTAACATTTTGTACAGTAGCAGAGTAAGTACCGCCAACATCTTGACTTTCTACAACAACAGCAATCAAGAAATCATCAAGGCTTGAGCTACCCTCGTTCTCCAAGTTGGACCTTGAGTAATACGACTTAGGTCTTACTGTATCTTTAATATACTCAACACTTTTAGTTGCTATCAGCTTACCTTCACTGTCAGTTACTTGCACGGTAAGTTTTACAACACCATCTAAAACGCCACTCGTATCAATATTATTTACTTGAATGCTGTTTGCGTCAAATACACCTTCTCCACGAACAACATTTCCACCAATAAGGCTGTATATTGTGTAGACGTAATTTAGCCCCTCACACGGCGAACAACTCATGGTAGCAGAAATACTTGACAAATTATTTAGATTCACAACTTTGTCAGTGATTTCAGACTCCAAAGGGGATTTTAATTCAATATCTGATGGAATGATGTCGAATCTGACGTATTCTACAAATGAGTATTGTTCTCTGTTGCCAGCCCTATCTTTAACCGTAGCAGATGCTATTCCCCATTCTCCTGGAGGTGAACCCTTTGGCAACAACAAATCAAAATTATACAATCGCCATTCGTTATCATTTTGAGGGTTTGCATCATGATAATTTAAATCTGGGTTATTCATAGTAGAATTACCCGTCTGATAACTATGTACACCTCCTAGTGGATCTCTTAGTGTAAATGAAACTAAATAAACTCCCGATTCATTACTTTCATAATCAGAAAAATCTCTTGCGAAAATGTCTATTTCAACACGAGTCTCTCCATCTGGTGCATTGGGGTTTGTAGGTTCTGCTGTAATTGAAATGTTATTGATATCAATTTCAGGTTTTTTATAGTCTGGGTATAATGTTTCTACATAAATGCTTTCCCTAGTCTGTTTAAAAATTTTATGCTTTTGGTCTTCATTTATATGAAAATCAGTAGTATCAGCAACATGATATACAATACCACTATTCCCAGCAATATCTGTGGCGAATGAATATGTCGTAGAATACCAACCCGATTGGTAATATTCATGAATAGGTAAATATAGCTCAAAGTACTTATCCGAATCAAAACCATTGTAATACCCCTTTTCTGCATCAACAACAGCTCCGTTTTGTTGTATATCTCTATTATAAACTTCTGAATGATTGTTGTTTGGCACATTCATTCGTGCATAAGACCTGCTTATTGGCAACTTGTCATAATGTGAAAAGTTCAATTTAATAGCACGCATTTCAACCCCATTTTTATCTAAATTACTACCAAACGTTCCTTTACGAAACTTTTCGGTAACCAACTCTATAGTATAATCATTATTGTATTTTGGAGGGGTAATGTCTTCAAGAGGATTTTCAATGAAAAGCTTCATACCAATAGTTGATCTATTTTCATAACGCATGTTACCTACTGGATCAGTTACATTAAAATACGACAAGTTCCAATATCCACTTTTCTCAAATTTATTGAAAGTAGTTGTTCCCACAAGTACTGAATCTGATTGCTGCCTATTTTCTGGCGACAATCTAATATCGTGTAACGTCCCAGATCCAGAGGTGAATCGAATGTAAGCTTCAGAGGCACCATCAAGTTCTGGATCGCTAGAATTTAGAGTTACTCTTATTGTCACTTTTTTATTCCCCTCAAGACCTCCAACTACATCAACCTCTAATTTAGTTACCTTTCCTGGATATGTGTAATCTGGGTACAAGTTGTAAACAGTAAAAGTTAAATCATCCCTGATTTGAGCAATGTAACGAGTGCCATGCATGATCCTATCTCTCACGAACTCAAACTTCCTCATAGAAACAGACATCAAAACATCTGGGTTAGTTAAATATAAAGCTATGGATTCTGCCATATCCTCATTTGGATTTTTTAAATGTGCATAGGCAGATACTGACTCTGTGGTATTGGTTGTTGACCAACCAGAATCTGAAGCTGAATCCTCATACCATCCGCCAATTTCAATCCAATCATTCTTTAAGTTGCCATCAAATGTATAAGCCCATAAAAAATGTGCTTTTTCATGCAAAATTAACCTTCGTGTATCATGGATGTCAGAGGATTTAAATGCTTTTGACATAAATTCAATAACATTCAATTCCGTCCAAGCTATCGCAGCAGCTGATGGATGAGTTGGATTGTCTTGTCCGTTGATGCGTCTGACCATATATTTAAGCCCATCTTGCTTGTGAAAACCATCGGGTAGCTCCTCAAGCATAGATAAAATCTCCAACTTTTCAGTGTTAAAGAACCCTTGGAAGTTAGAGGAGTCTTCACCCATTAATTCTTCTGTCTGCTGAGTATTGGAAAGAAATTGTATTCCAAATTTTTCTCTTGCAATCCAAGCCAAGGCATTAGTATTTTGAGCAAAATTGGTAACAAACTTAACAATAGCGTGATACAATCTTTTTGAAAAAAACTTTCCTTTAATATCGTCTAATTTTCCAATCATGGGCTCGGAATAAATAAAAGCATTTTGACTAAATGTAGCGTGCTTTATGCCATTTACTATTTCGATTGACAGATCATCATCTTGCTCTAAATTTGTCAAATAAAAAACACCTCTAACACCCTTTCCTTTCGAGTAATCATTGTCATCATGTTCGCCGAATGCCCTGTAAGGAAGAGATTCAAACATCTGATATATTCGAAAACTGTCTTCACTTGACCAAGGTTTTACATCATCTGACAAAATAACTCCATATTCTGTCCTAAGCTTAATCGCTGAATAATCATCGGGAACCTTTAATGTGTCATTTATGATGACAATACTAGTTGGTTCATTAACATATCGCTGATTGGCATGCCCAGCAGCACTTCCATCATCTTCCCAAGTATACGAGAAATTACCCCCAGCAAGCTCTGTTAAACCAAATGTTATATCCGTGTCATTTGGGATGCTAACAATTTGTTGTGAAGGATAAGTATAGCCTGTTGCATCAAGCTTTATTGCCCAATCGCCATTGCTTATAGAAAATACTGCTGAAGTTGGAGAATCACTAGCATGAATCCATTTTTTGAATAACTTTTCACTGCTTTTTTGAGCAATAACCAGAATTGAGTCTCCCTCTTTTATATTGTTTACAGTAACTGTAAAGTCATTTTGAGAAAAGGCGCTTAAACTAATCAGAAAAAAAAATAATCTTAACATTAATTTTAATTTTATGCTAATCTATAAAAACTATTCTAAAAGTTGCAACCAAATTTTTACTCCTGAGATCGAGTCTGTTATGTTGGCTAGTATGGTTTTAAAAAGTAGTAGAAATAAAAAGGAGGTCAAAAATGACCTCCTATCTAGTATAGCTCCTCCTCTTGGGCTCGAACCAAGGACCCTCTGATTAACAGTCAGATGCTCTAACCAACTGAGCTAAGGAGGAATGTTA
>DLQL01000006.1 GCA_002477565.1 Flavobacteriaceae bacterium UBA7433 | reverse complement strand
ACAACAGACTAAAATTCATTAAACAAAAGAACCATGAAATTTTTTATAGACACAGCAAATCTCGAACAAATCAAAGAAGCCCAAGCCCTTGGTGTATTGGATGGTGTGACTACCAATCCGTCTCTTATGGCCAAAGAAGGCATTACGGGAGCCGAAAACATTTTACAACACTACTTGGACATCTGTGAGGCTGTTGAAGGAGATGTCTCGGCAGAAGTAATCGCTACAGACTACGAAGGAATGATCAAACAAGGAGAAGAACTGGCTGCCTTGAACCCTCAAATCGTGGTAAAAATTCCCATGATTGCTGCTGGAGTAAAAGCTTGTAAGTATTTTTCAGACAAAGGAATCAAAACCAACGTCACACTGGTTTTTTCTGTCGGACAAGCCTTGTTGGCTGCCAAAGCAGGGGCAACTTATGTATCTCCTTTCCTAGGTCGTTTGGACGATATTTCTTCCGATGGGATGCACTTGATCTCTGAAATCCGACAGGTGTACGACAATTACAATTTTAAAACTCAAATTTTATCTGCTTCAGTTAGAAACACCATGCATGTGATCAATTGTGCAAAAATAGGATCCGACGTAATGACCGGACCTTTGTCTTCCATCACTGGCTTGTTAAAACACCCATTGACGGACAGTGGACTGGCCCAATTCTTAGCGGATTACGCAAAAGGAAACTAAGATAGAAATCTAAGAAATCCTAGAGGTCGTTTCTCAAACGCGTCGCGCTATTTCAAGAATGGTGCACTGGGTGAATTTGGGTCGCCTCGGAGCTTCTTTGGGGTTTGTATAATTTTTAGTGGCTTTGAACAACGAGGTGATGGCCCTAAAAGAAGGCTTCTCTATGGACGGTATTGGAGAAGGTGTTTTTTACAGTGTATTGGCACGCATGGCATGGAAAATCCGCTACTGATAAAAATTGGCTTGGCTTAAAAACCCAAAACCCTTAGACGCCAAATTCAATAAAAACATACACCTTGTACGTTGTCGACTGCCTGTCTCATTCTTAAAACATGTTATTCTTTAAAGATTTCATCTTCTTGAGATAATTTCAAAGGTCTCGATGCTTTTTATTATCTTCGTTAGAGAAATTGCAACCCCTCCCAAAACACCGTTGACTCTCCTCCTTATTTTTCAGAGCTGACACAAACAAATTGCTGCTAAAAATCCGATTGCCCCAAGTCAAAGACGGCCTACAAATTCATTTTAAAAACAAGGAATATGTTGACCAAAGTCTATGGAGCTGCCGTAGTGGGTATTGAAGCCACCCCAATCACTATTGAAGTAAATATCGATCAAGGCATTGGGTACCACCTCGTCGGTTTGCCGGACAATGCGGTGCGAGAAAGCAGCTATCGAATTGCTGCCGCACTCAACAATATTGGCCTCAAACTGCCCGGAAAAAAAATCACCCTCAACATGGCTCCTGCCGATTTGCGAAAAGAAGGCTCTGCCTACGACCTCCCCTTGGCACTTGGAATTTTAGCAGCATCTCAACAAATCAAAGGAGAAGGAATTGAAAACTACCTCATCATGGGAGAGCTTTCGTTGGACGGGAGTTTGCAACCCATCAAAGGAGCACTTCCGATTGCCATCAAAGCCAAAGAAAAAGGATTTCAAGGATGTATCCTGCCCAAACAAAACGCAAACGAAGCAGCAATTGTCGAAGGGTTGGATGTCTATGGCATTGAAAACATCACCGAAGTGATCGCTTTTTTTGAAAATCAAAAAGCGTTGAAAACAACAGTCATCGACGTTCAAAAAATATTTCAAGAAACCTTAGCGAACCCCGAATTTGATTTTTCGGATGTCAAAGGACAAGAGTCCATCAAGCGCTGTATGGAAATTGCGGCTGCAGGAGGGCACAACCTGATTCTGATTGGACCTCCGGGCTCTGGAAAAACCATGTTGGCCAAGCGTTTGCCAACTATTTTACCGCCCATGACCCTTAAGGAGGCCTTGGAAACCACCAAAATTCATTCCGTCGTTGGGAAGGTCAAAGAAGGCTTTGGCTTGATGAGCCAACGCCCATTCCGATCGCCCCACCACACCATTTCGGATGTGGCACTGGTCGGTGGGGGGCAATACCCACAACCCGGAGAAATCTCAATGTCCCACAATGGCGTCTTATTTTTGGACGAATTGCCCGAATTCAAACGCGGAGTATTGGAAGTGATGCGACAACCCTTGGAAGACCGAGAAATAACCATTTCAAGAGCCCGATTTACCGTCACCTATCCCAGTAGCTTTATGTTAGTGGCGAGTATGAACCCAAGTCCAAGCGGTTTTTTCAATGACCCCAACAATCCGATGAGCAATACCGCTCAAGAAATGCAACGCTATTTGGGGAGGATTTCAGGGCCGCTTTTAGACCGCATCGATATTCACATAGAAGTGACACCTGTGCCCTTTGAAAAACTGGCAGAAGAGCGCAAAGGAGAACTGAGCAAAACCATTCGGGCACGTGTTTGCAAAGCAAGAGCGATCCAAACAGCACGGTTTTCAAAAATTGAAAACGTCCATTACAACGCACAAATGTCTGTCAAACAGCTTCGTGAATTTTGTGCTTTGGAGTTGGCGTCTAAAAGCTTGTTAAAAGCGGCAATGGAGCGACTAAATCTGTCTGCAAGGGCCTACGACCGCATCTTAAAAGTGAGTCGGACCATCGCAGATCTAGAGGCCGAACCTTGTATTTTGCCCGACCACATTGGAGAAGCCATCCAATACCGAAGTCTCGATCGAGAAGGTTGGCTGGGCTGAAAGACAAAGACTGCAAATCCAATTGTAAAACAAATAAAGTTTGTATTTTTAAAAGGAAAAACCTAACTTTCTGAAATGGTTTTGCTTTTGCAGCCATCTAAGAACTGAAAACTTTTGACCTATGTTGCCTTTTCGAACGGAAATCCGAAACTCACCGAAAGAACAAACACTTAAAATCTATATGAGCGACCTCTCTTTGGACCAAACACTAAAAGTACTTCTCGAAAAAAAGGACGGGGTTCGCCGTGTAGAAATCCAAGACAGCATCAGTAGAAATCGCGTGGCTGAAAATGTAACCGTCTTTGCTAAAGAAGGTCAAAGCCTCAACAAATTGAAAGAAGAAATAGACGCTTTTTTAAACGACTACTTCTCAAAAAGAAAGGTCTAGCTTTTCAAAAGCTAAAAAACAATTCGCTTTCCCAAATAAAAAACTCCTAGAAAAATTCTAGGAGTTTTTTAGAAATAGCATTTTGCAGCTTTTTATAAATCTTAATACCTGTAATATTCTGGTTTGTAAGGACCTTCTTGTTTGACGTCTATATAAGCAGCTTGCTCTGGATTCAATTCGTCCAATTCAACACCGATTTTTGCCAAGTGCAAACGCGCGACCTTTTCGTCCAAATGTTTTGGCAACATGTAGACATCGTTCTTATAAGCAGCAGCGTTCATCCACAATTCCAGCTGGGCCAATGTTTGGTTCGTAAACGAGTTGCTCATCACAAAACTCGGATGTCCCGTGGCGCAACCCAAATTGACCAAACGTCCTTCTGCCAAGACCAAAAATTCTTTGCCGTCGATGGTGTATTGATCTACCTGTGGTTTGATTTCTACTTTGGAAGTCCCGTAATTGTCGTTCAACCAGGCCATGTCTATCTCATTGTCAAAATGACCGATGTTGCAAACAATGGCTTTGTCTTTCAAAGCCTTGAAATGACGGCCGACAATGATGTCTTTGTTTCCCGTCGTTGTGATGATGATGTCCCCTCTTGAAATGGCATTGTCCATTTTGCGAACTTCAAAACCATCCATTGCCGCTTGAAGCGCACAGATGGGGTCAATTTCAGTAACGATGACACGAGCTCCTGCTCCAGCCAATGAGGCGGCTGTCCCTTTTCCGACATCTCCATACCCTGCGACTACAGCTACTTTCCCGGCCATCATGGTGTCTGTTGCTCTTCGGATGGCATCCACAGCAGACTCCTTGCAGCCATATTTGTTGTCAAACTTCGATTTGGTCACCGAATCGTTTACGTTGATTGCTGGCATGGGCAAAGTCCCTGCTTTTACACGGTCGTACAAACGGTGAACACCAGTTGTCGTTTCCTCAGAAAGCCCTTTGATTCCAGGAACCAATTCTGGATAACGGTCCAAAACCATGTTGGTCAAATCCCCTCCATCGTCTAGGATCAAGTTGAGTGGCTTCTTGTCTGCACCAAAAAACAAGGTTTGCTCAATGCACCAATCAAATTCTTCTTCGTTCAAGCCTTTCCATGCATATACAGAAATTCCTGCTGCCGCGATTGCTGCCGCTGCTTGGTCTTGGGTAGAAAAAATATTACAAGAACTCCAAGTGACCTCAGCGCCCAAAGCTACCAAAGTCTCGATCAAAACCGCCGTTTGAATAGTCATGTGAAGGCAGCCTGCAATGCGCGCACCCTTCAAAGGCTCTTGGCCTTTGTACTCTTCTCTCAAACTCATCAGACCCGGCATTTCTGCTTCTGCCAAATGAATTTCTTTGCGGCCCCAATCAGCCAAACTGATGTCTTTTACCTTATATTTTGTGTAGTTTGCTGTTTCTGAAGGCATAGTTGTTATATTTGTGAAATTAAGTTGCAAATTTACGAAAACACATTGACAAAATAAATGCCTTTTATCAAAACAATTCCCGTTGACAAACACACGACGGTGTTTCTTTGGAAAATTAGCGAGCCTCTGGACGAATTGATGCGAATCTCCTTAATTGATTCTAGTTTGCAACGCATTTCCCAGATGCGTTCAGAGGTTCATAAAAAAGGTTTTATGAGCATCCGCCATTTGTTGAAACATGCCGGTTATTCGGACAGCGATCTTTATTACAGTACCACTGGAAAACCTCATTTGAAAGACGGAAAACACATTTCTATCACCCATTCTTTTGACTATGCAGCCCTTGCCATCGGTAGCAATGCCGTGGGAATTGATATGGAAAAAAATCGCGAAAAAATAAAACGCATCGCTCCTAAATTTCTCGGAACAGAAATGCGTTTTGTGAATTCCACAGCAAGCGCAGACCTTTTGACGGTCATTTGGGGGGCCAAAGAGGCTTTGTTCAAATGTTCCTTTTTGGAAGGACTGTCTTTTAAAAACCACATCTCCATCAATCCCTTTGAGCTCAAAGACAGACAAACAGGCGGTAGTATCAAGACAGACACTGCCAAAGAAACATATCAAATTTTCTTTGAACCTATAGAAGAATTTACTTTGGTTTACGCGGTCCCCACAACCTCTTAAATTTCACAAAACAAAAAAACATGGACTCCCTGTTCGACTTTTTTACTGCACCTTATACAACAGCTGCTCCCTCCGACATTCTGTTGGAACTTACGGGTGCTGTCTTTGGAATCATCAGCGTCCTATTTGCCAAAAGAGAGCACATATGGGTCTACCCTACAGGACTGGTAAGTACTGGGATTTACACCTTTGTCTGTTTTCAATTCGCCTTGTACGGGGACCTACTCATCAATGTATATTACACCTTGATGAGTGTGTATGGATGGGTGGTTTGGTCTAAAACTACAGGGGGCAATCCCCTTTCCATTTCTAGATGTGATGCCAAAGATTGGCGCAAAGTTGCCCTTATTTTTGGCTCCACCAGTGTTTTGGTTACCGCGGTCTATCGCTATTCGGGAAGGTTCCATCAAATGACAGATTATTTTGACACGCTGACCACCGGTATCTTCTTTGCCGGGATGTGGTTGATGGCTAATAAAAAATTGGAAAACTGGGGGTTCTGGATGGTCGGAAATGCGATTTCCATTCCTTTGTATTTTGTCAAAGGCCTTGGCTTTTCTGGCATTCAGTTTGCTGTTTTCTTGTTTTTGGCTTACCAAGGACAACAACAGTGGAAAGCGCGACTGGACCAAAAGTTGCCAGACGCTTGAAACGCATTTTTCCAACAGCCCTAATTCAAAACCCTCGCGTCACAAAGAATTGCCTAACTTTGAGGCGATGGATTCAAAACAAATTCTTAGCGAACTTTACTTTAAAGCCATTCGCAGCAGTGGTCCTGGTGGACAACATGCCAACAAGGTGTCTTCAAAAATAGAGCTGACCTTCGCCCTCGAAAACTCAAAAGGCCTCTCCGAAAAAGAAAAAGAAAGTGTGGCTGTGAAACTGCGCTCCAAATTGACTTCAAAAAACACGCTCGTTCTTCAATGTGAGGAGACGAGAAGCCAACATCAAAATAAAAAATTGGTCCTTGACCGCTTTTGGAAGCTGCTCTCCGAAGGGCTACAAGAAGCGAAACCTAGGAAAAAGAGCAAACCCACCAAGGCTTCCATTTTAAAACGACTCCAACAAAAAAAATCACAAGGATTGAAAAAAGAACATCGAAAAAAACCGAATCTCTGAGCAGGAATCCAAATAAAAATCGATTCTTGTTTTTTTATCCAACTTTCTGTGTTAGTTTTGCTCCGTTCTCATAAAGGGGTGCCGCAAGGCTGAGATCATACCCAACGAACCTGGGCAGGTAATGCTGCCAAGGGAAACGCTAAGCGTTGTTATTATACAAACACGCATTCAGCATACTAATTATTATTAATTTAAAATTAAGAATAATTGCCTCTTTTTATTCATTTGTAAAAAAATGAAAAAAAACAATTTTTGTAAAAAAGCGAAGACTATCGTACCTTTTTTACTCCTACTCCTAACTGCAATTGTAGGAAATGCTCAAAGATTACAACTTTCAGGATTCGTTACTGACTCAAACCAAGAGCCGTTATCAGGGGCTACGGTTCTTGTCAAAGAACTCAACAAAGGAACGACTTCAAATTTTGATGGTGGTTTCAATTTAAATTTACCTTCAGGAAATTATACGATTTCTGTTTCTTATGTAGGGTATATTTCTACTACGAAAACAGTTGAAGTCAAAGAAAATCAGCAAATTATTTTTCAACTGATTGCATCTGAAAATACGCTAGAAGAAGTATTGGTATCTGCAGTGCGTGTAAAAGCGAATGCCCCAGTAACGCATTCAAACATCAGCAAAAAAGAATTGGCAAAACGCAATTTAGGTCAAGACATCCCGATTTTAATGAACTATTTACCATCTGTAGTTTCTTCTTCTGATGCAGGTGCTGGCGTAGGTTACACTTACATACGTGTACGTGGGTCTGATGCTTCACGTGTAAATGTTACCATCAACGGAATCCCATACAACGATGCCGAAAGTCAAGGAACGTTTTGGGTAAACATGGGAGATTTTGCTTCTTCTGTTGAAAACTTACAATTGCAACGTGGTGTTGGTACGTCAACAAATGGATCTGGTGCTTTTGGTGCAAGTCTAAATATTTTAACAGACGCTGTTTCTGAAGAGGCTGGTGGAGAAATTTCGAATTCTTTTGGGTCCTACGGAACAAGAAAACACAACGTAAAATTTACAACTGGAAAACTAAACAATCATTTTGAATTGGCGGGAAGAGTGTCTAAAATTAAATCTGACGGATACATCGACAGGGCTTCTTCAGATTTAACAACTTATTTTTTACAAGGAAGTTATACCGATGAAAACACCTTGATCAAGGCATTGGTTTTCGGAGGACACGAAAAAACTTACCAAGCGTGGTATGGTATCGATGCGACTCAATTAAAAGAAAATCGCCGTCAAAACCCCTATACTTATGACAATGAGACTGACAACTATTGGCAAGATCATTACCAATTGCATTGGAATGAAAAACTAGACAATAATTGGTCTACCAATATTGGATTGAACTACACCCGTGGGAAAGGGTTCTTCGAACAATTTAAAGGAGAAAGTGCTACAAGCAAATATAATGATGTTGTAGAAGCGACAACGACAACATGGGACGGAAAACCTGCCACAGATTTAATAGTAAGACGCTGGTTGGACAATCATTTCTATGTTGTTAATGGAAATATTACATACAAAAAGGGTAGTTTCGAAATTATTTCTGGAGGTTCTTATAGTAACTATACAGGAGATCATTTTGGAGAAGTCATTTGGGCAAAGCAGTTTGCGCCAACTGCAAACATCAGAGATCGTTATTATTTTAGTGATGCTACTAAAAATGATTTTAGCATATTTTCGAAAGCGACTTTCAATTTTACTGACAACTTAATCGCGATGATTGATGTTCAAGGTAGGTTTATCAATTACAAAACTGATGGATTGACATCAGATAGAAATCCTTTAAATGTCAATAATAAATTTAATTTCTTTAATCCAAAGTTGGGGTTGACCTATCTAATTGATGAAGAAAATAGCATTTACGCTTCCTACGCACGAGCAAACAGAGAGCCAAACCGAAGTGACTTTGAAAATGGTGAAACTGTGAAACACGAATCATTAAATGATTTTGAATTGGGTTGGCGTTTAAAAAACAACATCGTTCAACTAAATACAAATTTGTATTGTATGATTTATGACAATCAATTGATTCAAACGGGAGGTTTGAATGATGTTGGTGAATATTTAAGAGAAAATGTAAAAGATAGTTATCGTGTTGGATTAGAAATTGATGCAAACGTAAAAGTTTCTAAAAAATTTAATATCAATCAAAATCTAACCATTAGTAGTAATAAAATCGAGAATTTTATTTTAGACAGAGACGGGGCTCAAAGAAATATTGGAACTACCAATATTGCTTTCTCGCCAAATATCATTGCTGGAAATACGCTGTCTTATAATCTCACAGAGAGCTTTCAAGTTTCTTTATTGTCGAAATTTGTGGGAGAGCAATACTTAAGCAACACAGATACTGAAGCCTCTAAACTTGAGAACTACTTTACAAGTGATTTGAATTTTATCTATGAGTTAAAAACAAATTCGATTTTTAAATCTATTGTATTTTCAGGTGTTGTAAATAATATTTTTGACAAAGAATACGTAGACAGAGGTTATACTTATTTAGATAATTGGACAGGACCAACTTCATTTGAAGTACAAGGGTACTATCCTCAAGCAACAAGAAACTTTTTAGTTGGGATGACTTTAAAATTCTAAACGTAAACCCGGTTGCTCAAATTTAAAACACCTCCAAAATATTTCCCGTTTTGGAGGTGTTTTTATGTCTAGAAAGGTGTGACTTCGGAAAATTTTAATGACATCCACAATCGGCATCACAATTTCCCTTGGACTTTCCTTTGAAAATAAATTTGCGAAGAAGATACAATACTGCCAAACCCAGTGACACATAAATAAGAATCTCTTGTAACATCAGAATATTATTTCAGTAACACAAAGGTAATCAAAGCGGAAACATAGGCCAAAAGACCCATTCCTACCAATTGTAGCATGGGCCATTTCCAAGACTTGGTTTCTTTTTTTACAATCGCGAGGGTGCCCATACACTGCATGGCAAAAGCGTAAAATACCATCAGCGACATGCCGGCTGGAAAATTGAACCTCTTTTTTTGGGTCACAGGATTGATTTCCGCTGCCATTCGTTGTTTGATGGTGCCTTCGTCGTCAGAACCCACACTGTAAATGGTGGACAAGGTTCCGACAAAGACTTCTCGCGCAGCAAAAGAACTGATCAATGCAATTCCTATTTTCCAGTCGTAGCCCAAAGGAGCAATGGCCGGTTCTATCAATTTTCCCATCACCCCTATATAAGAGTGCTCGAGTTTGTAGGAAGCGATTTTCTGGTCCAATGCTTCCTCTGAAATTTCCGATTCCGAAAACTGCTCAGTCACCTGTTGGGTCGCATTTTTAAAGTCTCTATTTCCGTTGGAAGCCAAAAACCACAAGACGATGGAAATGGCCAAAATAATTTTTCCAGCACCCAGCACAAAGGCTTTTGTCTTTTCAACCACCTCGAAGAAAATATTCTTTACAGAAGGCAACTTATAATTGGGCATTTCTACGATAAAAAAAGTTTTGCTTTCCACTTTCAACACCTTGTTGAGCACATAAGCAGCAAGCAAAGCCGCAGCAAAGCCGAGAATATACAAGGCCATCAAGACCAATCCTTGCAGACTAAACAGTCCGAAAACCCGGGTTTCGGGAATGATCAAAGCGATGATAATGGCATATACAGGCAGTCGTGCAGAACAGGTAGTGAAAGGCGTTACCAAAATGGTGATCAATCGGTCTTTCCATCCCGCGATGTTGCGTGTCGCCATGATCGCCGGAATGGCACAGGCCGTCCCTGAAATCAAGGGAATCACACTTTTGCCACTCATCCCATAGCGCCGCATGATTTTGTCCATCAAAAAGACCACGCGACTCATGTAGCCCGTCTCCTCTAAAATGGCCACAAATAAAAACAAAATAGCGATTTGCGGTATAAAAATAACAATGCCTCCGATGCCAGGAATGATGCCTTCCGAAATCAAATTGGTCAACACCCCTTCGGGAAGGCTGTGTTTGACTGTTTTACTTAAATTGGAGAAAAACCCGTCAATCCAATCCATTGGAACTGAAGCCCAATCAAAAACCGATTGAAACACCAAGAGCAATATGCCCGTGAAAATCACATAGCCAAAAACACGGTGTGTCAACACCTTGTCCAAGCGGCTGCGCAGGTCTTTGGCTTTGGAAGGGTCAACAAGATACGTTCTCTTTAAAATGTCATTGATAAACTTGTAGCGGTAAATGGTCTCCTTGTGTTGGTATTTTTTTACCTTTTTTGGGTCTTTCTTAAAAGATGCCAAAATCCGTCTTGAAGTTTTGGATACAAAAGAGGCTTCTTGTTTTTGCGTCAACAAGAGCCAAGACTTGTAGAGTGGAAATTCTTTCAAGCTGTTTTTGAGCTCGTTGAAATAGGCAACGTCAATTTTTCCAGAAATTTGAAAAGGAATTTCACGAGGAACTTCTTGGTAGTTGACGATGGCTTGCTTCAAATCCTCAATGCCCTCTTTCTTACGGGCAGAAATCAAGACAATCTCGGTCTTCAAGGCTTCTTTTAGTTTTTTGAGGTCTATCGATATGCCTTTTCGTTCCATCTGATCGGCCATGTTGATGACCAAAATTGCAGGTATTTTTAAATCTTGTACCTGGGTAAACAGAAACAAGTTCCTTTTGATATTTTCTACTTCGGCGACCACCACCACCAAATCCGGATAGTCTTTGCTGTCCGTGTCTAAAAGTGTCTCTAGGACTATGCTCTCGTCCAAAGAATTCGGATTGATGCTGTACGTACCCGGAAGATCTGTAATCTGTGCGAGCGTTCCATCGGGCAATTTACACCCTCCTTGTTTTTTGTCGACCGTAATCCCCGGATAATTCCCGACTTTTTGAGTCATGCCCGTCAACTGGTTGAAGAGCGAGGTTTTTCCTGTATTGGGATTCCCAACCAAGGCAATATTAATTTTTTTAGAACTCATCACAAAGGCGTTTGGTGAGTAAAATACGTTCAGCGGTTTCTCTTCGGATCGCAAAATGACTTCCGTTTACATGGATGTACATCGGATCTTTCATGGGGGCAGCTTGCACCAAAGTGACTTGTTTGCCCGGAAGGCATCCCATTTCCATCAAAGCCAATGGAATTTCGTCAAAAGACAAGGACTCGATCGTTCCCTGTTCTCCTCTGTGTAAATCTGCAACGGTATGTGACAACTGAACTCTTTTTTAAGTAGGAAACAAAGATACCAAATTAGAATCATTCTAAGGAGCGCATCGCAAGATTACTTTTCCTTTTTCAAAAGTGCTATGTCTGCTAAGATGCGTTGGATCTCTTTGGGGTCGGTCCCATCGTAATAACCACGAATGCGTTTTTTTTGATCGACCAAGACAAATTGTTCGGTGTGGATAAAATCTTGTTCGCCACCATCTCCTTCGTCCAAGACCGCAAAATAACTTTTGCGTGCCAAGTCGTAAATCTGTTTTTTAGGGCCCGTCACCAAATGCCACTTCGCAGCGAGCACACCTTTGTTTTCAGCATAGCGCTTTAAGACGGGAACACTGTCCAATACGGGTGTTACAGAATGGGAAAGCAACAAGACCTCCTCGTCGTTTAAAAACGCATTTTGCAAAGCGTACATATGGCTAGTCATCAGCGGACAAATGGTTCCGCAACGGGTAAAAAAGAAATCCGCCACATAGATTTTATTGTCAAAAGTCGCTTGGGTAACTGTTGTGCCATTTTGATTGACCAACTCGAAATCGGAAATTTTATGGTTCTTTTTGACGTGGTGCAAAGAGGCATCTACCAAACGTGGATTTACATCTACAGGGCTAAACACCGGCAGTCTTTCTTGCGGAGTCAAAAGACGGTAAAAGGTATAAATCCCCAAGACGCTAAACAAGAACATCACAAGAAGCGTGGGAATGGATTTTTGAAAGGAATTGTTTGCCATGTTTGGCAAAATTACACATTCCGAAACCAACTTTTTGCGTTTTGTTTTAAAAATTCAAAGCAGTGCCTGTAATTTTAACTTTTTTATAAAAGAAAGTTTCCAACATTGGACTTCCCAAATTTATTTAATATTGTACATTTGCTTGAATTTATTCTAAAAAGCGCATGGAAGTTTTTATCAAAGCAACACAATTCCTTTTGAGTTTGTCCTTGCTCATCGTCTTACACGAACTGGGGCATTTTATCCCGGCAAAAATATTCAAAACACGGGTCGAAAAATTCTACTTGTTTTTTGACTACAAATTTTCCATTTTCAAAAAGAAAATCGGAGACACCGTCTATGGCATTGGATGGATTCCACTGGGAGGCTATGTAAAAATATCGGGCATGGTCGACGAGAGCATGGACACCGAACAACTCAAACAACCTGCCCAACCTTGGGAATTTCGCTCAAAACCGGCATGGCAGCGTTTGATCATCATGTTGGGAGGGGTCATTGTCAATTTTATTTTGGGCTTTGCCATCTATATCTTGATGCTCTTTACTTGGGGCGAAAGTTATTTGGCGAACGAAAGCCTCGAAGATGGGATTTGGGTCACCGACTCCTTGGGTTATGAATTGGGTTTGCAGACCGGAGACAAAATCAAAAGTGTTGACGGCAACGCCATCAAAGCTTTTTCGAGCCTTCCTGGCGCGTTTGTAAACGGCAATGAATTTGTCATCGAACGCAACGGAACAACCCTTGTAAAAGAAATTCCTGTTGACTTTATCTCCAAGCTGATCTCCAATGGAAAAGGGCCCTTTATCCAGCCGAGAATTCCCTTTGTGGTGGGTGGATTTTCCGAAACCTCGGCCAACAAAGAAAGTGGCTTGCAAGCCAAAGATTTGGTCGTGGGCATTGACGGAACCCCAATAAAATATTACGACGAAGCCAAAACGATCTTAAACGCTTCTAAAAACACCGCGGTTGTCCTGTCAATAAAACGCGGCGAAACCCTACAAGACATTCCCGTTCAATTGGATGCTGAAGGAAAGATTGGTATTTATTTTGGCAACCTCTCTTCCAAAGACATGGAAAAGCTGGGCTACTACAGATTGGAAACCCAAACTTTTAGTTTGTTGGAAGCCATTCCTGCAGGGACAGCAAAAGGGGTGCAAACCTTAACGAGCTATGTCAAACAACTTAAAAAAGTGTTCAACCCAGAAACGGGGGCTTACAAAGGATTGGGTGGTTTTATCTCCATTGGCAGTATTTTCCCTTCTACCTGGAGCTGGGAGGCTTTTTGGAACATCACCGCCTTCTTGTCCATCATGTTGGGCTTTATGAACTTGTTGCCGATTCCTGCTTTGGACGGCGGACATGTAGTATTTACACTCTATGAAATGATCACAGGAAGAAAGCCCAGTGACAAGTTTTTAGAAGTAGCCCAAGTGACGGGATTTGTTATTTTGATGGCCTTGTTGCTCTTTGCAAACGCCAACGATGTGATCAAACTTTTCAATTAAAGAATTGCTATTTCACTTTTAAAAACACTTGTGCAAATTTTAAAAAAAGCATTCCAATTGGAATGCTTTTTTTGGTTTCTGTGAAAAACTCATTTTTTTATTTCGTTGAAAAGCACCAACTTTGAATCGCTGCCAAGCCAATTGCATTGGCAACCTTCGCCCTTCACTAACTCGCAAGAATGATGGACACATCACAAGAACACATTGCATTGGAAAACAAATACGGAGCTCACAACTACCACCCCCTTCCTGTAGTGCTTTCCAAAGGAAAAGGGGTGTTTGTATGGGATGTCGCAGGCAAAAAATACTACGACTTTTTGGCGGCCTATTCAGCAGTCAACCAAGGACATTGCCACCCTGAGATCACCAAAGTATTGGTCGAGCAAGCACAACAATTGACCCTGACATCAAGAGCCTTTTACAACGACAAACTGGGGCCTTACGAGAAATTCACGGCCAATTATTTTGGTTTCGACAAACTGTTGCCCATGAATACGGGAGCAGAAGCGGTGGAAACTGCTATCAAAATCGCACGCAAATGGGGTTATGAAAAAAAAGGCATTCCTACGAACAAGGCAAAAATCATTGTCTGTGAAAATAATTTCCACGGACGTACAACGACCATCATCTCTTTTTCAAACGACCCGGTAGCCAATAAAAATTTTGGGCCCTATACACCCGGTTTTGTAAAAATCCCCTACAACGATGTGCAAGCCTTGAAAGCTGTCTTGCAAGCAGAAACAAATACCGTTGGTTTTTTGGTTGAACCCATCCAAGGAGAAGCAGGAATTTTTCCTCCCACTGATTCCTATTTGGAAAGTGTCAAAAAGCTGTGCGCCCAACACGATGTCCTATTCATGGCCGATGAAATTCAAACGGGCATTGCGAGAACGGGAAGTCTCCTTGCCGTTTGTGGAAACTGCACCTGTAAAAGTCACTGTGAAAGACAAAACAGCTACCAACGACCCGACGTATTGATCTTGGGAAAAGCACTGAGTGGAGGTACTTATCCAGTAAGTGCTGTCTTGGCAGACGATGCCGTGATGCAAGTCATCCAACCAGGACAACACGGAAGTACGTTTGGAGGCAATCCAATTGCCGCGGTAGTGGCGACCAAAGCACTAGAAATAGTCGCTCAGGAACACTTAATTCAAAATGCACGGCAGCTTGGAAAGCTGTTTCGAAGTGAGATGGAGGCATTTAAAAAAGATTCTAAAACAATCAAAGAAGTGAGAGGGCGCGGTCTCCTAAATGCCATTGAGATCAACGACAGCCCAGAAAGTTCAACGGCTTGGGAGATCTGTGTGGCCTTGATGGAAAACGGTTTGCTGGCAAAACCTACACATGGAAACACCATTCGCTTTGCCCCTCCTTTGGTAATTACCGAAACTCAAATGAAAGAATGCATTGAATTGATTATTGGTACCTTAAAATCTTTTGAATACAAAATTGGGTAACCCGAAATGCTTCTTCAAAAGAGAACTCCTTCAGCGTCACCCTTCCATTTCGATGTCCTTGAGAACCAGCTGCAAGGTGGTGTGCCCTTGCCAATGGTTTTCGTCCAAGGTAAAGGCGGCTTTGAAAGCATTGCTTTTCTGAACCAATGCATGTTTGTCTCCCAATCCAAATCCGATGGCTGGATAGGTTTTGGGGTCTGCACCCGACAAAATACTCAGTTTTAGATGACTTTTGTCCTCTCCAACCTGCTTTCCATAACCGTTGTCCCTCAGACCGCTCGCCATAAAAACGGGGTGCATGTTCGCAGGTCCAAAAGGAGCCATTTGGCTTAAAATTCTAAAAAACTTAGGACTGATCTCAGACAAATTGAGCTCGCTGTCGATTTTTATCTCTGGGGTTCTCAATGCGGGAGGAAGGGTGTTTTTTACCACTTCTTCAAAGGCGGCTTTGAAGGGTTCATAGTTCTCTGGCAGCAAAGTCAATCCCGCTGCGTATTTGTGTCCTCCAAATTGTTCAATGTATTCGCTACAGGCTTCCAATGCCTTGTAGACATCAAAGCCTTTTACAGACCGAGCAGAGGCCGCTAAGGTGTCGCCGCTTTTGGCAAATACCAACGTCGGACGGTAATGGTTTTCAATCAGTCGGGAAGCCACGATTCCGATAACCCCTTTGTGCCAATCTGCTTTGTAGACCACCGAAGTGAAGCGCTCCTCTTCTTGGAGGTCTTTGATTTGCTGCAATGCTTCTTCGGTTATTTTTTTATCGAGATCTTTTCTGTCAGAATTGTAGGTCTCGATGGCAGCTGCAAATTTTTGGGCTTTTTCCAGATTGGATTCTGTGAGCAAGTCCACCGCGTGCAAACCGTGTTTCATCCTTCCTGCGGCATTGATTCTCGGAGCGATCACAAAGACCACATCTGTGATGGTAAAAGTAGTTTTGGCTACCTGTTGGAGCAACGCTTGGATTCCGGGACGTGGGTTTTGATTGATGACCTGCAATCCGTGGTATGCGAGAATTCTGTTTTCCCCCGTCATGGGAACGATGTCAGCAGCGATGGCGGTAGCTACCAAGTCCAAATAGGGCAGCAATTCTTGAAAATCTTGCCCTTTGGATTTTGCCAAAGCTTGGATCAGTTTGAAACCTACTCCACACCCACAAAGCTCGTCATAGGGATAATGACAGTCATTCCTTTTGGGGTCCAAAACGGCAACTGCCTTTGGGATTTCTGGTCCGGGGCGGTGGTGGTCGCAGATGATAAAATCGATGCCTTTTTCTGTCGCATAGGCAACCTTCTCAAGGGCTTTGATGCCACAGTCCAATGCGATGATCAAAGAGATGTCGTTGTCCGATGCAAAATCAATTCCTTGGTAAGAGATGCCATAGCCTTCTTGGTAACGGTCGGGAATGTAGGTAGTGACCTGTGCGTAGGTTTCCAAAAGGTAGGAAGAAAGCAAGGAAACAGAAGTAGTGCCGTCTACGTCGTAATCTCCGTAGACAAGGATGTTTTGACCTTGCTGTACAGCGCTTTCAATACGAGCCACCGCAAGGTCCATGTCTTGCATCAAATACGGGTCGTGCAGTTGGTCCAGACTTGGTCGGAAAAAAGCTTTGGCAGCTTCAAAGGTTTCAATTCCTCTTTGCACCAACAATTTGGTAAGGGTGCTTTCCACGCCCAAAGCTTTTGAAAGGGCTCGGACTTTTTGGGAGTCGGGTGCTGTTTGAAGGTTCCAACGCATGGCGGTCTCTTATCCGTTTATAATTTCTTGTCACTCCCCAAATATTTTGCGGAGTGTGGCCTACTGCTCGATGTATTCCGTATGCACGATGACCTCTGCAAATTGTCGGAACATTTCCATCACCCCACAATATTGGGTAACGGAGAGATCAACGGCTTTCTCAATTTTTGATTTTTTAAAATCGGAGCCGTAAAATTTAAACGTGACTGATACGCTGCGGTAGGTTTTTGGGTGTTCTTCGGTCAATTCTCCTTCCACATCAATGGAAAAATGAGCGACCTCCGCTCTCATTTTTTTCAACAAAGAAGAGATGTCCATTCCTGCACAACCTGCCAATGCCGAGAGCATCATCGCTTTTGGGCGGACACCTTTACCTTCGCCTCCAAACTCTTCAGCACCGTCAATGGCAACGGTTCCTCCGGGTCCTTCGGACTCAAAATGCATCTTTCCTTTCCAATTCAGTGCTACTTTGTGTATGGTCATTCTCGTTAATTTTAAGTTTTTATTTTCTTGCTTCGTAGACCTCAGCAATGGTCTTGTTGTCTTTTTTTTCTTCGAGTAGCGTCAGTACATCTCCCGCTTTTACGGATCCTGTTTGGAGAACTTTAAAATAGACACCACTTTTGGATTCTTTCCAAAATTGTTTGATGATTTTCGCATCGTTGAAACGCATGCCCAATTTCACACAGGGATCTCTCGGTTCCGTGGCTTCAATGATTGCTTCCCCAACTTGGTAACGGCTCCCTACATGTATTTGTGTCTCGTCCAAGCCTTCCACAGAAAGATTTTCACCAAACATGCCAAAATCCCAATCTAAATTGGGGAAACGCACTTTCCAAAAAGGATAGTGGTCGGCGCTGTATACATAGAGGGCTCTGTTGGTTCCTCCGTGGTGCTTGCGATCGATGACTTGGTCGTCAACAACGTCTTCTTGGCCAAGTACAATCGCAGAAACGGGTTTTTTAAAGATCCCTGTATCCAAGATTGTCCCCTTCCAATCTACTTTTTTTCGCTCTCCAATATTGGTCGCTGCTACTCTCATCCCTTTAGGTTTCTAAAAATGTTTCCAGTACTTGTGCGATTTTACGGTTGTCAGACAGTTGGGGGATTTTGTTTTGTCCTCCAAACTTCCCTATGGATTTCATATAAGCATGAAAGCCTCCCTTTGCCACTTTTCGGATCAAAAGAGGGCGCAATACTTTTCCTTCAATCAGGTCAAAATAATAGATGTTTTGCGTTTGCAAAGATGCATCTATCTCAGCAGCAAAACTTTCTAGGTCTTCGGGTTCTTTTTCAAATTCGACAAACCACTCGTGGTAGGGCAAGCCATTTTCAGGTTCTACTTGAGGTGCTACGGTAAATTCGCTGATGACCACGTCTGTTCCTTCGACAGCATCTTTCAAGGCTTGATCGACTTCTTTTCCAATGACGTGTTCTCCAAAAGCAGAAAT
>DLQL01000017.1 GCA_002477565.1 Flavobacteriaceae bacterium UBA7433 | reverse complement strand
TACGCAGCTTCGCTATCGATCCAAAATTCTCCTTTTTCATTTTCGAACATGTAAATCAAATCTGAAGAGTCTATGAGAATTTGTCCTTTCGTTCTCAGTAGTTTTTTCAAGTGGTTCAAAAAAGGGCCCAATCGTTTGAGGCTGCCGCAAATTCCCACCCCATTCATCAAGACCAATAAGGTGTCAAATTTTTGATTTGTCAATCCCCAAACATCCCTTTGTTCTGCCTTTTGAAGTCCCCTGTTTTTGCAAACAATCACCGCGCCTTTTGAAATGTCTATCGCCGTGACGTCTTTTTGCTGTTCTTGTAAGTAGAGCGCATGGCTGCCCGCTCCAGCACCAATGTCTAAAATAGTGCCTTTTGCTTCCTGCAGTGCTTTTTGTTCGATGGCAGGCATTTGTTTGTAAGACCGAAAAAGGTATGGGAGGGGAAGGACGTCATCTCCTGCAATGGAGGAATGGGTGAAAAGGTCTTCCGTATACATGCCCTTCTGATAATCTGTCAAAGCAGTTCCAAACAAGTCTAAATCCATGGATTATTTTTAGCAAAATTAAGGAATTTGAAGGAATTTAGGGTCGGTTTTCCTTGCACTTCTATGTGGGAGCATTTTGTTTGTCCTTCTATGAGGGAGGATTCGATGAGAAGACTTATTTTTGCAGACAACAAGTCCCTGTCTTATGAACAAAGAACCACTTCAAGAGGAAGATTTTTATTGGAATGCGGAAGGCTACCGTGTGTTTACCGAAGCGTACCATCTGAAAAGAGGTTATTGTTGCAAAAGTGGTTGCAAGCACTGTCCTTACCACTACGATAAAAAAACAGACTCTTTTCATTAATTTTTAGTCGGGCAAGCGCTTTTGAGCTTCTTGCTTTTTCAGAGGGAAGTCTCCATGATGACCGCCATTTCTTTTTGCAATTCCAGTGCTTTTTGTTGTGCGGCCGCAGCAAAGTCAGTTCCATTGCTCGCGTAGATGATTCCTCTAGAGGAATTGACCAACAAGCCGATCTCTTTGTTCAGTCCGTACTTGCAAACTTCTTGGAGGTTGCCTCCTTGCGCACCCACTCCTGGGACAAGTAAAAAATGGTCGGGCACAATTTCTCGGATGCTTTTGAAATAAGCCGCCTTGGTAGCGCCAACAACATACATCAATTGTTCCTTGTTTTTCCAAGTTAGAGATTGCTTGAGTACCTCTTGATACAGTTGACGGTCTTCGGATACATCTTGTGCTTGAAAGTCCAAACCTCCTTTGTTGGAAGTCAAGGCCAATAAAATGGTAAACTTGTCTTTAAAAGCGAGAAAAGGTTCTACGGAGTCGCTGCCCATATAAGGAGCTACGGTGACTGAGTCAAACTCCAAATTGTTAAAGAAAGCTTCTGCATACCGGGTGGAGGTATTCCCGATGTCACCTCGTTTGGCGTCGGCGATGCTGAAAATTTCAGGGTATTTTTGATTCAAGTATTGGATTGTTTTTTCCAAGGATTGCCATCCTTTCAAGCCGTAAGATTCGTAAAAAGCGGTATTGGGTTTGTAAGCAACTGCCAAATGATGAGTGGCATCAATAAGCTGTTTGTTGAACTCAAAAACAGGATCTTCCATCTCCAAAAGGTGCTTTGGAATTTTGTCTAAGTCGACATCCAAACCGATGCATAAAAAAGATTTTTTGAGATGGATTTGTTCGATGAGTTGCGCTCGCGTCATGCTACTGATGTTTTTCACAAAAATAGGCTATTCGAGGTAGTTGTGAAAATTTTCACGAATTTAAGTTGCGTTCTTATATGTAAGAGAATTCTGGTTTGCTTTTCTTATCTTGCACTGGAAATAAAAAAAAAAAGGATGAAATGGATACATGAAATTCGCTACTATTTTGAACGCCATGGTTTTGATGTGTTTTCGCGTCTTTCAGACCGTTTGGGGATTGCAGTAAAAAACATTCGTTTGTTTTTTGTTTATTTCACCTTTGTAACTTTAGGAGTTTCTTTTGGCCTATACCTGATTTTGGCGTTTTTGCTAAAATTGAAAGACATGGTTTACACCAAAAGAACTTCCGTTTTTGATTTGTAATATCTAAAAAAAAATTCTTTGACATCAAGAGCATACAAAGCAATTGTCCTTTTTTTAGGAGTTATTTTATTAGGAGTTTTGGGCTACAGCTCACTCTTTGATTACACTTGGGTAGATGCGCTTTACATGACCATTATCACCATTACAACGGTTGGTTTTGGAGAAGTACACCCACTGACCGATGCGTCAAAAATTTTCACTATTTTTATGATTCTTACCAGTATCAGTATCTACGGATATTTGGTAAGTGTTGTATCTGAATACTTATCAAATACTACCTTGATGGAAGCACTGAGAACAACTAAAATTTTAAAACAAATCGATTCTTTGGAGGGACATACGATTGTTTGTGGCTATGGTAGAAATGGACGTCAAGCGGCTTTCAAGCTTAAAAACCACAAAAAATCATGTGTGGTTATTGAAAAATCTCCAGAATTGTTGAAAGAAATCGAAGAAGACGGTTTTTTGTGTGTCGAAGGCGATGCAACGGATGACACCTCTTTGTTGCATGCAGGCATTGAAAAAGCCAAAAGTTTGATCACTGCCTTGCCATCAGATGCTGACAATTTATACGTCGTTCTCTCCTCAAGACAATTGAATGCCAATACCACAATTGTGAGCAGGGCCAACAACGAGTCCAGTCAGCATAAATTAAAAATTGCCGGAGCGGACAACATCATCATGCCTGATAAAATTGGCGGGGACCATATGGCGGCTTTGTTGGTGACCCCCGATTTGGTAGAATTTGTAAATCGTATTTCTTTGGACGGAGAAAGCTCTGCCAATTTAGAAGAAATCGCCGTCGAGGACCTGCCCAAGGAGTACCTCTTGAAGTCGATTAGAGATTTGGATTTGAGAAAAAAAACAGGCTGCAGTGTCATCGGTTTTGTAACGGGTGATGGCGAATACATCATCAATCCCTCTTCAGACATGGTTTTGCAACCCAAATCCAATTTGATATTGTTGGGGCGTCCAGACCAAATCGTCAAAATCAAAGAGGTTTTTTAAGTTTTAATTGGACTGTCAAATTGCTACAAGGTGCTGTAGAGAAATAAATAGTTTGAGAATACACCTAAATAAAGAGACCAAAATGAAAAAAATATTTTTAGTACAAATACTTATGTTGGTGCCTTTTTTAAATTTTGCACAAGAAATGTCAGTAGATGAGAAAATTGAAGCTGGTTTCAAGCCTTTTGCAGACATGATTGGTTCGCTGGTATTTTATCCTGTTGTCATTGCTGGGAATCCTGTTCCGATCGTTTTGATTGTCTTGCTTTTAGGAGCTTTGTTTTTTACCCTCTATTTTAAATTTGCGAATGTTCGTTTGTTGCGAGTGGCGATAAACGCAGCAAAAGGAACCTACGATTCTATAGATCACCATTCCGTAGAGGTGGTTGCCGGAGATCCAACACCTGGAGGAGATGTTTTTGAAAGTCCACAAGCAGAAGGAGTTGTTGGAGAGGTCACCCATTTTCAAGCGCTAACGGCAGCACTTTCTGCAACAGTAGGTTTGGGAAACATTGCAGGGGTTGCAGTGGCCATTGCAATCGGTGGGCCGGGAGCGACATTGTGGATGATCTTGGCAGGGTTTTTAGGGATGTCCACAAAATTAGTGGAAGCTACGTTAGGGGTCAAGTACCGTGAAGTAGGGGAAGACGGAAAGATTTATGGAGGTCCTATGTATTATTTGAAAAAGGGGTTGAAAGAAAAAAATATTGGAGGCTTGGGGAAAGTCCTTGCTGGATTGTACGCCGTTTTTGTAGTCGGAGGTTCTTTCGGAGGGGGAAACATGTTTCAATCAAACCAAGCAGCAAGTCAGTTGAAAGTTTTGTTTGGTGTTGAAAATGGATTTTGGTTTGGTGTACTCATGGCAATCCTAGTAGGCGTTGTCATCATTGGAGGAATCAAAAGAATTGGCCAAGTAACAGAGAGAGTCGTCCCTTTTATGGGGATACTCTACATAGGTGCAGCCATCGTTATTATTGTGATGAATTACGAGGTAGTTCCCCAAGGGATCCATGATATTTGGTACAGTGCTTTTGGAAATAAAGCTGTAGTAGGTGGGGTGATTGGCGTTATGATTCAAGGATTCAGAAGAGCTGCTTTTTCAAATGAAGCAGGGGTAGGATCCGCTTCCATTGCACATGCTGCAGTAAAAACTCGTTTTCCTGCAAGTGAAGGAATTGTTGCCTCGATCGGTCCCTTCGTAGATACCGTAGTAATTTGTTCGATGACAGCTTTGGTCATTGTTGTCACCAATATAAAGAACAATTTGTTTGCCTACGGAAATCTAGAAGGAAGCAATGTTGTGTTGAACAGTACAGGAAAAAAAGTAGGAGGGGTTGACTTGACCTCAATTGCATTTGATTCTGCGATTCCCAACTTTTCTTTGGTGTTGACCGTTGCCGTCATTTTATTTGCCTTTTCCACAATGTTGTCATGGTCGTATTATGGAATTCAAGGCTGGAAGTATTTGTTTGGCAAAGGAAGAGTGTCTGATTTAACCTACAAAACCCTATTTTTATTCGTAGTGATTGTTGGCGCGTCTTCCAGTTTGAATTCTGTGATAGAATTTTCTGATGCGATGATTTTTGCCATGGTATTTCCAAACATCATCGGTTTGCTGTTTTTGGCTCCAAAAGTAAAAATAGAACTGAATAAATATTTAAAAGCGATTGGGTATCAGAAAGAATAAACAAAGCATATGAAATCATACAAACCCCATTTCAGGTACAACAAACGCCAACGAAATGGGGTTTTTTATTTGTTGCTGCTCATTGCATCCCTCCAAGCATTCTATTATTATGTGGACAGTTCGACTCCCGTTTTGGAGGACGAAAAGGGCGACTTGCAGGCGTTTCAAGATCAGTGGGATTCTTTGCAAAAAGCACAAAAGAAAGTTTTTAAAGGCTATCAAGTCAACCCCAACTTTTTGACCGATGCCAAAGGATATGAATTGGGCATGTCTGTCTTGGAATTGGACCGTCTTTTTTTATATCGAAAGCAGCAAAAATGGATTCGGACCTTGGCCGACTTTCAAAAAGTTACCCAGGTAAGTGACAGCCTCTTAAATGTGTTGGCTCCCAACTTTCGGTTTCCGGTGTTTTACGCTGCAAAAAAAAACACCAAACCTAAAGTTCCTCTTCGGCCAGCAATTGACATCAACAGCGCAACCCAAGAAGATTTGATGGCGGTGCGGGGCATCGGACAACAATTGTCAAAACGCATCCTCAGTTATAAAAAATTGCTCGGTGGTTTTTCCACCATACAACAATTGCATGAAGTATGGGGTTTGGATTCGCTTGTCGTACACAAACTCAAAAATCAATTTGTGGTGGCTGACCTGCCTGCAATTGACAAAATTCCAATCAACACAGCTACTTTTAAAGAAGTTTTGTCCATCGTTTATTTGGACTACAAAACCACCAAATTGATTTTCTCTTACAAAGACTCTGTGGGCAATATAGAAAAGCTTCAAGAACTTAAAAAAATAGATGGATTTCCTGTAGAAAAATACGACAGAATAGCTTTATATTTGCGTGCTAATTAATTAAGTAATATTTTTGTTTAAATTTTGCTTCAAAAGATTAAACACTTCCTATGAACTTCGGTTATACAGAAACACAAAAAATGATTGCTGCCTCCATCCGAGACTTTTCAGCACAGCACATCTTACCCCATGTAATGGATTGGGACGAACAACAAGTTTTTCCAATTGATTTGTTTCGAAAAATTGGGGAGATGGGCTTCATGGGAATCTTAGTTCCCGAGCAATACGGAGGTTCCGGACTGGGTTACCACGAATACATACTTATTCTAGAAGAGTTGTCCAAAGTAGACGGTTCTATAGGTTTGTCAGTTGCGGCGCACAACTCTCTTTGTACAGGGCATATTTTGCAATTTGGAAATGCAGCTCAAAAAGAGAAGTGGTTGCCCAAATTGGCTACTGGTGAATGGATCGGTGCTTGGGGTTTGACAGAACACAATACGGGTTCTGATGCGGGAGGCATGAGTACCACTGCTGTCAAAGACGGGGATTACTACGTGTTAAACGGAGCCAAAAACTTTATCACGCACGGCATCAGTGGAGATGTTGCGGTGGTTGTTGTTCGCACGGGTGAAAAAGGAGATTCCCATGGAATGACCGCTTTTGTTGTAGAAAAAGGAACCGAAGGATTTACTTCTGGCAAGAAAGAAGACAAATTGGGGATGCGCGCCTCGGAAACTGCAGAATTGATATTTTCCAATTGCCGTGTGCACAAAGATGCTATTTTAGGAGAAGTAGGGGAAGGATTTGTACAGTCCATGAAAATTTTAGACGGTGGGAGAATTTCTATCGGTGCCTTGTCTTTGGGAATTGCAAAAGGAGCCTACGAAGCCGCGTTGAAGTATTCCAAAGAACGCGTTCAGTTTGGCAAGCCTATTTCCTCCTTTCAAGGAATCTCTTTCAAGTTGGCTGATATGGCTACAGAAATTGAAGCATCAGAATTGTTGGTTCACAAAGCTGCATTTCTCAAAAACAACGAACAGCCGATGACTAAAATTGGTGCAATGGCCAAAATGTACGCTTCTGAATGCTGTGTGAGAGTAGCCAATGAGGCCGTTCAAATACATGGTGGTTATGGATATACCAAAGACTTTCCCGTGGAGAAATTCTACCGAGATTCAAAATTGTGTACCATTGGGGAGGGAACGACAGAAATTCAAAAAGTCGTGATTTCAAGGAATCTTTTAAAAGAGTAAAAAAAATAGCTGCAATTGGAAATTAATTGTATTTTTGCAGTCCGAATAAAGAAATTTAAAAAAGGTGTCCTGGCCGATTCATTTTCAGGCAAAACACCCGAAATAACTTTTTAAAGAACAAGCGATGAAAGGAGGTGATACACAATGTTAATTATACCTATCAAAGAAGGAGAAAACATCGATAGAGCGTTGAAGCGTTTCAAAAGAAAATTTGATCGCACAAAAACGATGAGACAATTGCGTGAGCGTCAGCACTTCACAAAGCCGTCAGTTGCCAATAGAAAGCAAAACATCAAAGCGCAATACATTCAAAAGCTAAGAACCAACGAAGAGTTGAGTTAAGTTTTTGAAACCAATTATAGAAACCTGTTCGCAAATTGCAAACAGGTTTTTTTTGTTTTTGTAACTTTGTAGAAAGCAACTCGTTGTTCGTCGTGTACTATTAGCACCGAACCCAAAAGCTACCACTATTTTGATCGCACTTTACACAGACTATATTTTGTTGGAAAAAAAGCAGTCCCTTCTCACTGCTAAGGCCTACACAAGAGATTTGGAAATGTTTCAGCTTTTTTGCACGCAAAACTACCAGTTGTCAGCCATTGAAAAAGCCAATTATTCAGAAATCCGTTCTTGGATTGTCTCTTTGGTAGACAGCGGAATTTCTAACCGCACGATCAATCGAAAAGTAAGTTCGCTCAACAGTTTTTTCAAGTTCTTACAACGAACAGAGCAGTTGGAAGTCAATCCGTTGGCCAATCACAAAGCGCTCAAGGTTCCCAAAAGAATTCAAATTCCTTTTTCTGAAACCGAAATGAACGAGGTGCTTGCAGCACTCAAAGGAGATGATTACGAGTCCTTGCGAGTTGCATCGGTCGTGGAGTTGTTGTATTCAACGGGGATGCGAAGAGAGGAATTGATAGGCTTGAAAGAGGGAGATCTCAATTTGGAGCAACGTACGTTGAAGGTTTTGGGCAAACGCAACAAGGAAAGAATTTTACCGTTGTTAGAGACCGTTCGAGAAACATTGCTGCGCTACCTTAGCGAGAAACACAAACTGCTTGGAGAGACCGAATTTCTTTTTGTGACCCAAAAAGGAAATAAAATTTACGGAACACTTGTTTATAGACTTGTAAATCTTTATTTTAGTAAAGTGTCTAAGAAAGTGAAAAAAAGTCCCCATGTTTTGAGACACTCGTTTGCGACACATCTTTTAAACAAGGGGGCAGATTTGAATTCGGTCAAGGAATTGCTAGGGCATTCCAGCTTGGCTTCTACTCAAGTTTACACACATACCAGCTTAGAGCACTTAAAGGAAGTGTACAACCAAGCTCACCCTAGGAGTGTAAAAAAATAAAACCTTTTATGAAAGTATCTATTCAATCAGTAAATTTCAATGCGGACAAAAAATTGGTGAACTATGTAGAAAAGAAAATCAAGGGGCTGGAAAAGTTTTACGACAAAATCATCGGAGTCGAAGTCTTTTTAAAAGTCCAAAAAACAAGTGACAAGGAGAATAAAATTTCGGAATTCAAAATCACGATTCCAGGAGCCGATTTGATCGTAAAAAAAGAACACAAAACTTTTGAAGAAGCGGTTTCTTTGACGATCCTCTCGATGAAGCGGCAGCTTAAGAAATCAAAAGAAAAAGAGCGCGTCTTACAGCACTAAAAAAAATGAAAATAAACAAGAAAAGTTTGTCGTAGTAAAATAAACTTTATACATTTGCAGTCCGTTAGAAATAATGGACTGCTTTTTTGTGGGCAAAAGCCGATGTAGCTCAGCTGGCTAGAGCAGCTGATTTGTAATCAGCAGGTCGTGGGTTCGAGTCCCTCCATCGGCTCAATAAAACCGCGAGGTTTTTCACAGACAGAAAGCAAAAAAGGTTTGTTAGTTGAAAGATATTGACAAGCCTCGTTCTTTGAACTATGGTGAGATACTCAAGTGGCCAACGAGGGCAGACTGTAAATCTGCTGCGCAAGCTTCGAAGGTTCGAATCCTTCTCTCACCACATTTTTAAATCTTTTTTCACAAAGAGATTTTAAAAGGAATTTGACAAGTTTAAAGCGAAAGTAGCTCAGTTGGTAGAGCGTCAGCCTTCCAAGCTGAATGTCGCCGGTTCGAACCCGGTCTTTCGCTCTAAGTCAATTAGCCGGTGTAGCTCAGAGGTAGAGCGTTTCCTTGGTAAGGAAGAGGTCACGGGTTCAATTCCCGTCATTGGCTCAAAGAATTTTCAAAACGTGTATAATTAAACAAGTATAATAAACTAAGAATTAAAATTAATAATCATGGCTAAAGGAACTTTTGACCGCTCGAAACCACATTTAAACATTGGTACAATAGGGCACGTAGATCACGGTAAAACTACATTAACGGCTGCTATTACGACAGTATTGGCAAAAGCTGGATTTTGTGAGGTAAAAGATTTTGATCAAATCGATAATGCACCAGAAGAA
>DLQL01000076.1 GCA_002477565.1 Flavobacteriaceae bacterium UBA7433 | reverse complement strand
GCGCAAAGCGTCAAAACGAGACAGGCTGCGCGCAAAATCAGCTACAAAGTCTTTGGTACGACTGAACAAATGAGGCTGAAAAACCAGCAGTACTTTTTTATTGGGATACAACTCTGCAACGGCATCGGCCACAGCATCGATTGCTGTTGGATGATGTGCGTAATCATCGATCAGAACAAAATCAGCTGTATTTATTTTATAAGAAAAACGGCGTTTGACACCTGCAAATGTCTTCAGTGATTTTGCAATTTCAGGCAAGGAGATTCCGTACTGATCCGCCATCGCAATGGCAGCCAAAGCATTGGACAAATTGTGCCTCCCAGGAATCAAAAACTCCATGTTTTCATACGTACTTGTTGGGGTTTTTACAGAAAACACATAACTGCCATTTTGAATGCGTACCTGTTGGATTTCATAATCCGCTGCCTCCTCTACCGCGTAGGTCAACCCTTCTAAGGGAAGCCCTTTACAAACCAACAAAGCATCGGAGACCTTTCCAGCAAACTCATGAAAAGAAGCGTGCAAGGCCTCTTCGGCACCATAAATATCCAAATGATCAGCATCCATAGAGGTCACACAGGCGATGTTGGGCGATAGTTGTAAAAAAGAACGGTCAAATTCATCTGCTTCTACCACAGTGACTTTGTCAGCACCTAAAATCAGGTTGGAATTGTAATTTTCGGCAATCCCGCCCAAAAAAGAGGTGGCTTCTGAAGCCCCTTCTTTCATCAAGTGACCAAGAATCGCAGAAGTGGTTGTTTTTCCGTGGGTACCTGCCACCGCCAAACAAAAAGTATTTTGAGTGATGGCACCCAAAATCGCTGCCCTCTTGAAAGTTGCAAAACCCTTGCTTTGAAAGAAATTCAATTCTCGATGGTTTATAGGAACTGCTGGCGTATAGACCACCAAAGTATGTTCTGCCTGAAGAAATGCGCTTGGAATTAAAGACACCGCATCTTCAAAATGAACCGCAACTCCCAAAGCTGTTAATGCGCTTGTAATGTCAGAAGGCTCTTTGTCGTAGCCTGCCACCTGCTTGCCATTGGCACAAAAGTAACGTGCTATTGCAGACATTCCAATCCCTCCAATTCCGATAAAATACACCCGATGTATGTCGTTCAAATTCAAGGCTTTTCGTTTTGTGTTTTGAGTTTCTTATTTTCGATCAATTCCTCTACCAAATCCACAATATCTTTTGTTGCGTTTGGCAGGGCTAGTTTTTGAATGTTTTCAGACAAGGTGCGCTGTAAGTTTTCGTCTTCCAAGAGGATTTCTAATTTTTTTTGAAAAAGAGCTTCCTCACTTTCTCGCAACAAAATTGCTGCATTTTGACCGACTACTGCAAGGGCATTTTTTGTTTGATGGTCTTCCGAAACATTAGGAGAGGGCACAAAAATAGTAGGCTTTCCAACAATGCAAAGTTCCGAAATAGAACTCGCCCCTGCCCGACTGATAATGATGTCGGCTGCCGCATAAGCATCTTCCATCTCGTTTAAAAATGCCTGTACTTGTACTCCTTTTTTGCCGTTGTACTTCTCGTACCGATCGTAATACAACTTTCCTGTTTGCCACACCAACTGTATCGCTTGCCCTGCCATCCAATCCAACGCATTTTCAACCATCAAATTGAGATTTCGAGCTCCCAAACTCCCCCCCATGACCAAGAGGGTTTTCTTTTTGGGATCCAAACCAAAGGCTTCTTGTGCAGTTGTTCTTTTATGCGCAATGGACAGCAAATCCTGGCGAACGGGATTTCCAGTTATGTGAATTTTGTGTTTTGGAAAAAAACGTTGCAAATGATCGTAGGCAACACAAATCACTGACGCTTTTTTGGCGAGTAATTTGTTTGTGATGCCCGGATATGAATTCTGCTCCTGTATCAAGGTTGGGATTTTCTTCCGACTGGCTTCATACAAAACCGGACCGCTTGCAAAACCACCCGTTCCAATCACCACATCCGGTTTGAAATTCTTCACTATCGCTTTGGATTTCCACAAACTACTCAACAACTTAAAAGGAAAAGACAAATTATCTATTGTCAATTTTCTTTGCACCCCCGAAATCCACAAACCCCGAATCGCATAACCTGCAGCAGGGACTTTTTCCATCTCCATTCGGTCTTTGGCACCCACAAACAAAAACTTCGCTTTTGGATGCCGTGTTTTCAACTCATTGGCAATGGCAATAGCAGGGTAAATATGACCTCCTGTTCCTCCGCCACTGATCAAAATATGAATGTTTTCTTTGTACATCTTTCGTTTGAGTTCTTTCAACTATTTTTTTAACGGTCTCTTGTCTGCTGCAATACCGACAAAGGGTCTTCACTTTCTTCTTCCAACTGTGTTTCTGTAACATCTTGAGCTGCCGACACACTGAGCACAATACCCAAAGCCAAGCAAGTCATCCATATGGAAGTACCTCCACTACTGATCAACGGCAACGTTTGCCCTGTGACAGGCAACAAATTGGTTGCAACAGCCATGTTGATCATCGCTTGAAAAACAATCGGTATTCCAACCGCTATGACCAGCAAAGTTCCAAAAACAGTCCCCGCCTTTTTCGCAGCAACAAAAATTCGAAACAGCAACAAAAAGTAAAAAAACAAGACCAAAAAGGAACCTACCAAACCGTATTCCTCTACAATGATTGCAAAAATAAAATCAGAGGTGGACTGGGGTAAAAAGTTCTTCTGAATGCTTTTTCCCGGCCCTCTGCCTGTGAGTCCTCCTGTCGCGATGGCAATCTTTGCCTTTTCTACTTGATAGCCTTCTTCCGCATCGCTGTTTGAAAAATTTTCGATTCGATGCTGCCAAGTATTGACCCTGTTGGGCATTGCATCTGGAAATGCTTTGACAACCAATACAAAAAAAGCCAATGAAGCCAATGCCACCCCGACAATATACAAAAGGTATCTGATGGGATAGCCCCCCAAATACACCAACACCAAAACCATACAAAACAAAATCGCTGTGGTCGAGAAATTGGCTGGTAAGATCAATACAAGCGTCATTCCCACGGGAATCCACAATTGTAAAAAGCTTTCTTTGAACTGAATTTCAATGTCTTTATTTCTCGCCAAATAACGGGCCACATATACCATCAACACCAAAGAAGCCAAAGTTGATGTCTGAAAGCCAACCCCGACAAAAGGCACTTGAATCCAACGACTGGCATTGGCCCCTCCAATAGTCACTCCCTGTAAGAGGGTGTACAACAGCAAAGCGATTACCAAAGGAAACAAAAGAACCGAACCACCACTAAAATAACGGTAAGGCACTTTTTGAATGGCAAACATAATTGCAAAACCCATGGACAAAAGAACGGCGTGCTTGACCAAATGCCCCATCGTAGAACCATTGCCAACGACATAGACCAAATTGGTACTCGCGCTGTAAACAGGCATAAAGGAAAAGATGGCCAAAATAGCCACCAAAGCCCAAATGGCCCGATCTCCCTCTAAATGTCTAAATAATTCTCGCATTTTTTTCGATGCTTACTTTTGTTGAACGCTTTCTTTTCTTTTACAAATGTCTTACCGCTTCTTTGAACTGTCGTCCTCGGTCTTCATAGCTCTCAAACAAATCAAAACTAGCACAGGCAGGTGACAACAAGACGACATCTCCTTTTTGTGAGAGTTTGTAGGCAGATTTGACCGCCTCAACGGCCGTTGAAGTTTCCACTAGGACATCCACAACACCTCCAAATGTTTCTACGATTTTTTGATTGTCTACTCCCATACAAATAATGGCTTTGACTTTTTCACGCACCAAAGGCATCAAATCGACATAGTCGTTTCCTTTGTCCACACCCCCAACGATCCAAACAGTAGGAGCCTGCATACACTCCAATGCGTAAAATGTCGCATTGACATTGGTCGCTTTGGAATCGTTGATATAGTGAACTCCATTGATTCGCAGTACGTTTTCCAAACGGTGCTCTGCTCCTTCAAAATCTTCCAAACTCTCTCTGATGGCGAGCTTTCGAGCTTGCAACATCTGTGCTGCCAATGAAGCTGCCATGGCATTTTTTGTGTTGTGTTTTCCTTTTAGTGCAAGTTTTGAAATATCCATGGTGATTGTTTGTTTTTTTTGTTTTATCTGTATTTTATTGTCTGCTACAAAAGCGCCTTCTCCATAGGTGTTCGCTAACGAAAAAGGAACCAATTGTGCTTTTACCTTGTTTTTCTGCAGCCAGTCAGTAATGACGGGATTGTCTGCGTCGTAGATCAAATAATCCGTTTCTTTTTGATTTTTTACCAGTTGAAATTTCGAAGCGACGTAGTTCTCAAATTTATATGCATACCGGTCCAAATGATCGGGACTGATATTTGTAATAATGGCAATGTGAGGTGCAAATGTCTCGATGCCATCCAATTGAAAGCTACTCAATTCCAAGACATATGTATCGTGTGTTTTTTCAGCTACTTGAGCTGCAAAACTGTCGCCTATATTTCCCGCCAGACCCACGTTGAAACCTGCTTTTTTTAGCATGTGGTGTGCCCACAGACTCGTGGTGGTCTTTCCATTTGATCCCGTAATTCCAATAATGGTAGCCGCTGTGTAGCGTGCAGCAAATTCGATTTCAGAAATTACTGAAGTCCCCTTTGCTCTCAAAGCCTTTACCAAAGGAACTGTATCGGGTATTCCTGGACTTTTCACGACGAGGTCCGCTTCTAAAATTCTTGAAACACTGTGTTGCCCCGCCTCATAAGCTATGTTTTGGCTTTCTAAAACTGTCTTGTATGCCTCTTGCAGTGCGCCACTGTCAGACAAGAAGACATCGTAGCCTTTTTGCACGCCCAAAAGAGCTGCACCTATGCCGCTTTCGCCTCCGCCAAGAATTGTCAATTTTAGTTTCATTTTTTCACCTCAATTTTAATGTCACAATGGTCGCCACCGCTAACAAAATTCCTACAATCCAAAACCTTGCGACGATTTTGCTTTCGTGGTATCCCTTTTTCTGATAGTGATGGTGCAAGGGTGCCATGAGAAAAATTCGTTTTCCTTCTCCCGATTTCTTACGGGTATATTTGAAATACCCCACTTGCAAGACCACCGACAAATTTTCTACCATAAAAACTCCCGCCAATAGCGGAATCAACAATTCTTTTCGCGTAGCAATTGCAATCACCGCTATAATGCCCCCAATGGTCAAACTGCCTGTGTCGCCCATGAAAATCTGTGCTGGATAGGTGTTGTACCAAAGAAACCCTACCAAAGCTCCTGCAAAAGCACTGATAAAAACCACCATCTCTCCTGAATTTGGGATGTACATTACGTCCAAATAATTTGCGAAAATGATGTTTCCAGACACCCAAGCAAAGATGCCCAAGGTGACTACAATGATTGCAGAACTCCCCGCAGCGAGTCCATCAATCCCGTCAGTTAGGTTGGCTCCATTCGAAACAGCCGTAATGATAAAAATAACTATGGGAATAAAAATCAACCAGGCGTATTTGTGTGTCGTATCTCCCATCCATTCTGTCACAGCTGCATAATTGAATTCGTTGTCTTTAAAGAACGGCAATGTTGTGCGTGTCGATTTTTCAGCCTTCCCGAACAACCTAGGAACACCACTTTCGGTGACCTGTTGTACTTCATGTTGTGGAAGTTGCTTTTTCATGGTGACTTCTGGATGGAAAAACAGCATCGCTCCCACGAACAGCCCCAAACCTACTTGTCCCAAAATTTTAAACTTCCCCTTGAGCCCTTCTTTGTCTTTTTTAAACACTTTGATGTAGTCGTCTACAAAACCGATAAAACCCATCCACACCGTGGCAATGATCAAAAGAACGATGTAAATGTTGTGGAGTTTGGTCAACAAAAACACGGGTAGCAAAGTACCAAAGATGATGATCAACCCTCCCATGGTTGGAGTTCCCGATTTTTGTACCTGTCCTTCCAATCCAAGATCGCGAATGGATTCACCAATTTGCTTTTTTTGCAGGTAATTGATGATTTGTTTTCCGTAAATAGTAGTCAACAAGAGCGCACCCATAAACGCCAATGAAGAACGAAACGACAAATATTGAAAAACACCGGCTCCTGTGAGTTGGTAGTGTTTTTCCAAGTAATCGAAAAGGTAATATAACATCGTGTAAACTGTTTGTTAGTTGTCTATTTATTTTTCTAATGCTTCTAAAACTAAGCGTGTGATTTTTTTGTCGTCAAAAGGAATTCGAACGCCTTCTATTTCCTGATAGGATTCGTGTCCTTTTCCCGCCACCAATAGAATATCTCCTGATTTGGCCAATTTGCAAGCGGCCTTGATTGCTTGTTTTCTATCTGAGATTGCCAAGGTTTTTTTACTGTTTTCAGGCAACACACCTGCTTCTATCTGGTCTAAAATCACCTGAGGATCTTCAAACCGAGGGTTGTCAGATGTAAAGATCACATGGTCACTCAAAAAAGAGGCGATGTGCCCCATTTTAGCACGCTTGTCCTGGTCTCGGTCACCTCCACAACCCATGACTGTGATGATTTTCCCGCCTCCTGTGCGCAGTCCTTCGATGGTTTGCAACACATTTTTCAAAGCATCCGGTGTGTGAGCATAATCGATGATTGTCAGGATGTTTTCTTTGGAGATTGTGTAATCAAAACGCCCGTCTACACTGTTCAATTCACTCATCAAGCGCAAGACTTCTTGGGACTCCATGCCCAACATATTTGCCGTTGCATAGATGGACAACAGGTTGTAGGCATTGAAATCTCCTATCAAACGAACCCAAACTTCCTTTCCTTCTAAAGCCAACAACATGCCCGAGACATTCCGCTCAACAATTTTAGCCCTAAAATCTGCCATTGTTTTGAGGGCGTAGGTCACTTTTTTTGCTTTTGTATTTTGCAAGAACACCGCTCCGTTTTTGTCGTCTGTGTTGACCAAGGCAAAGGCTGCTTTGGGCAAGTTGTCAAAAAAGCGTTTTTTCACATCTCTGTACTCCAAAAAGGACTTGTGGTAATCCAAGTGGTCGTGGGATAAGTTGGTAAAAACACCTCCGTCAAAGTCGAGGACTGCTGTGCGTTTTTGATGTATTCCATGAGAACTCACTTCCATAAAACAATGGGAGACTCCCGCAGCAACCATCTCGGACAAGTACTTGTTGATCGACAGAGAATCTGGAGTGGTATGTGTGGCCTTGAAAGCAGCGTCTGCGATACAAATTTTTACGGTTGATAAGAGCCCCGAAATTCGGCCTGCCTTTTGAAACAACTCGTACAACAAGGTGGCGACTGTGGTTTTTCCATTGGTCCCTGTGACTCCTACCAAAGTTAATTTTTTAGAAGGATTGTCGTAAAAATTAGAGGCCATAGCGGCCAAAGCCAGGTTGCTATCCGCTACTTTGACATAAACGACTTGCGGCTGAAACACTTGTGGAAATTCTTCACATACAATGGCCATGGCTCCTTTGGCAATGGCTGTATCAATATAGCGATGCCCGTCTGCCAATAGTCCTTTTTGAGCGACAAAAAGCGTGCCCTTCTGAACTTCTCTGGAATCGAAAGCAATGGCTTGCACCGCTGAAACAAAGCTGCCCTGTTGTGCTTCAACAGCCACTCCCTCTAATATGTTGTTTCCTGATTTCATCCTTTAACTCAACTTAAGTACAATGGTCATTCCTTTGTTTATTTTTCGTCCTTTGGCAAGGGATTGAGAGGCCACTCTTCCCACACCTTGAAAACGAACGTTCAGTCCTAAATTTTCCAACAGCGCAATGGCATCCATCCCGGACATTCCTTTTACATTCGGAATGGTGGTCGTTTCCAGATGAGAGCGAACAAAAGAACTGCGTAGTGCGAGGTCTAGTGACGGAAGTACTGGACTGGTATTTTCAATTGTTGTTTTGACAGGTACGGATGCATACATTTTTTCTGCAATTTTTTGAAACACGGGAGCCGCCACGGTCGCACCATAATAGCCTTTTCTCTTGTTTGGATTGTGAATGACAACCACACAAGAATACTCAGGAGTGTCAGCGGGAAAAAACCCTGCAAAAGAAGCAACATAGGCCGAGTTAGAGTAGCCTCCACCTTGAGCAACCCCATCAGCATTGCGTGTCAATGGAATGTATTTTTTTGCGGTACCTGTCTTTCCTGCCATTGAGAAAAGAGGGGTGTAAATATTGGTTGCAGTGCCTTTTTTTACGACGTTTTCAAGGATAGCTCTTAGCTTTAAGATTGTTTGCTTGGAAGCTATTTTTTCATTGATGACAACAGGAGCAAAAACCTTGTCTATCTTTCCTTCAGTTCGCAGGGCTCTCACAAATTGAGGTTTGACCATTTTCCCATCATTGGCGATGGCATTGTAAAAAGTAAGGATTTGCAACGGTGTCAATGAGACGCCGTAGCCCCATGCCATCCATTCCAAAGAAATACCGTTCCATCGTTTTTTGTCTTTAGGACTTGGAATGTAAGGTTGGCCTTCTCCTTTGATTTCCAATCCAATCTTGGAATTCAAACCTAGTTTTTCAAGGGCATCTACAAATTTTTGGGGATGGGATTTGTAGTGTTTTTGTATGAGCTTGACAATCCCCACATTGGAAGAAACTTCCAATACTCTGGCTGCAGAAATTTTGCCATAGCCTCCTTTGTGCGAATCCTCGACTTTTTTTCGGTGGATGTACATTTTTCCCTTTTCAGTGTCCACTACGGTTCCTGTGTCTATCACCTTGTCTTCCAAAGCAACCAACATGCTCGCTACTTTAAAGGTTGAGCCGGGTTCGTGAGACTCCCATACTCCATAGTTCCGCTTTTCGTAATACTTTCCTGCAGTCGTTCTTCCCAAATTGGAAATGGCCTTGATGGCTCCCGTTTTCGTCTCCATGACAATGACACACCCATGATCAGCTTCAAAATATTCTAATTGAGCCAACAAAGCGTGGTGCGCAATGTCTTGTACATTGATGTCCAAAGTGGTAATGACATCACTTCCGTCTTTGGGCTCCACCTCGTTGTTGTCGTTGATGGGCTTCCATTGATTTTGCGCAATTTTTTGCTTCATCCGCCATCCAAGACTTCCTTCTAAGTAGTCTGTGTAGGCGCCTTCAATCCCTACAGCACCTCGATAATCGTGATAACCAATCGTACGTTCTGCGATTTTTCCTATCGGATGTTCTCGAACGGTTCTTTGTTCTGCAATAAAACCTCCTTTGTAAACACCCAAACGAAAAATAGGAAAGTTTTTGATTTTTAAATAGTCCATATAACCCACGTTTCTTGCGATGAGCAAATACCTGTTTTGGGTCTTTTTGGCTTTTCTTAGGGAAGTTTCGTAGAATGAAATTGATTTGCCAAACATCTCAGAAAGTGATTCAGACAGGGCCTGTATGTTTTTCTCAAACACTTCGTTTTTGACCGTTGCCACGTCCATGCGGATGTCGTATTTGGACATGGAAGTAGCCAATAGATTGCCCGCTTCGGAGACCACATTTCCGCGGTTGAAAAAAATAGTGTCGTTGCGAACGGTACGGTGCTCATTGAGGTCACGGTATTGCTCCCCCTCTACATATTGAATTCGGGTGATTTGCACAAAAATAGCCAGCAAAAAGAACGCCATCAAAACAACCATGATGGACAGCCTGCTCAATATGCTTTTTTGTTCTGTACTCAATTTAATTTGTTTTTGTGATGACTGTTATTTCTACTGGAGGAATGGCTGAGAAACGCAGCCCTTTGTCTTTTACTTTTGCGCGTACCGAGGATTCCATCTTCATCCGTGTCAGCTGGGTCCCGGAATCTATATATATGGATTTCATCATTTTCATCTGAGCATTTAGCCTGGCAACTTGCATTACTTTCCGATCGGCACTGTGGGCACTTGAAATCATAAACAACAGCAAGGCGACGACAAACAAAATGATTTTCCAGTTTTTAAACGCTCCTTCATCTACTAAGAAACTTCCCTTTAAAATGTTGTAGATTTTCATGTTGTTTTTATTTCTTTTGTTTGAGACTTGCAATTCTAAGTTTGGCACTTCGTGCTCGGTTGTTTCCTTTGATTTCTGCTGCCGTTGGGACCTTCATTTTGCAAACCGCTTTCAGGGGCACGTCCGTATTTCCGTAAAAATCTTTTTCGGGCTCTCCTTCAAAGAGGCCGTTTTTTATAAAACGCTTGACCAACCGGTCTTCCAAAGAATGGTAGGAAATCACACTCAAACGCCCCGCTGGATTCAACAAAGAAGGTACTTGAAGCAAAAACTCCTTCAATACTTCCAACTCTTGGTTGACTTCAATGCGGATGGCCTGAAAAATTTGCGCCAGGATCTTGTGTTCTTTTGCTGCTGGCAAAAAAGACCGCAACACTTCTTTCAGTCGGAAGCTTGTGCTTATTTTTTCCTCAACTCTAGCT
>DLQL01000109.1:243-6797 GCA_002477565.1 Flavobacteriaceae bacterium UBA7433 | reverse complement strand
TACGCACGTTATTTGAGAGGAAAGGGAACCGATGTCGCCTTTGTTTGTGGCTCTGACGAGCACGGGGTTCCGATCACCATCACCGCTAAAAAAGAAGGCGTCAGCCCTCAAGATGTAGTGGACAAATACCACGCAATCATCAAAAAATCTTTTGCGGATTTTGGCATTACTTTTGACAACTACTCGCGGACCTCTGCGGCCATACACCACGAGACCGCTTCCGAATATTTCAAAGATTTGAATGCCAAAGGCGCCTTTGTTGAAAAAGTCGACCAACAGTTATACGATGCCGAGGCGCAGCAGTTTCTCGCAGATCGTTTTGTGGTGGGCACCTGTCCCAAATGTGGCAATGAAGAAAGTTACGGCGACCAGTGTGAAAAATGTGGGACCTCTCACAACGCCACAGATTTGATCAATCCAAAGTCAGCAATTACGGGCAATGTGCCAAGCCTAAAAGAAACCAAACACTGGTTTTTGCCTTTGGACCAACACGAAGCCTTTTTAAAAGAATGGATTTTAGAAGGCCATAAAAACGATTGGAAATCCAATGTTTATGGCCAAGTAAAATCATGGATTGACGATGGATTGCGGCCACGAGCCGTCACACGAGATTTGGATTGGGGAATTCCGGTTCCCGCAGCAGGAGGAGAAGGAAAAGTGCTCTATGTGTGGTTTGACGCACCCATCGGATACATTTCGTCTACCAAAGAATGGGCGGCCAGAGAAGGGAAAGACTGGGAGCCTTATTGGAAAGACAAAGACACCAAGTTGGTGCACTTTATTGGAAAAGACAACATCGTCTTTCACTGCATCATTTTTCCAGCCATGCTAAAAGCCCAAGGAGACTATATTTTGCCAGACAACGTTCCGGCAAATGAATTTCTAAACTTGGAAGGAAACAAATTGTCCACCTCAAAAAACTGGGCTGTTTGGCTGCACGAGTATTTGGAAGAGTTTCCAGACAAACAAGATGTTTTGCGCTATGTTTTGACTGCAAGTGCTCCAGAAACCAAAGACAACGATTTTACTTGGAAAGATTTTCAAGCACGCAACAACAACGAGTTGGTGGCTGTTTTTGGAAATTTCATCAACCGCGTGGTCGTACTGACCAACAAATATTATGGAGGTGTCGTTCCGACGCCGACTGTTTTTTCTGAGACAGACGAAGCGGTTTTGGAGCAGATCAAAGCCTATCCACAAAAAATTTCAAAATCAATCGAACGCTATCGTTTTAGAGAAGCCTTGAGCGAATTGATGAATTTTGCTCGATTGGGGAACAAGTACTTGGCCGATGAAGAGCCTTGGAAACAAATCAAAACCAATCCGGAACGCGTTCAAACGATTATGTATGTGGCCTTGCAAATCGCCACCGGACTATCGGTGGTCTGCGAACCCTTTTTGCCTTTTACAGCTCGAAAATTAAAAGACATTTTAAACACTTCCCAAAGCCCCTTGGAATGGAGCGCGATCGAATCCGAAGCGATATTGCTCGCAACAGGCCATCAAATTGGTCAAGCGACTTTGCTCTTTGCCAAAATTGAAGATGCTGAGGTACAACATCAGTTGGACAAACTAGAAGCCACAAAAAAGGCAAACGATATGGAACAAAAAGAAGCAGCTCCCCTGAAAGAGGAAATTACTTTTGAAGACTTTTCCAAAATGGACATTCGTACCGGGACCATTTTAGAAGCCGAGAAAATGCCAAAAGCAAAAAAGTTACTGGTTTTAAAAGTCGATATGGGAGTGGATGTAAGAACCGTTGTCTCGGGGATTGCAGAGAGTTTCAAACCGGAAGAAATCATAGGACAACAAGTGTCTGTTTTGGTCAATCTAGCTCCTAGAAAACTAAGAGGTGTTGAAAGTCAAGGAATGATTTTAATGACCGATACCAAAGATGGAAAATTAGCTTTTGTTCAACCTTCTTCCGAAGGGGTGGACAACGGCGCTCAGATAAGTTGATATATTATGCTAGACATTCAAAAAATAAGAGCGGACTTCCCCATATTGAAAGAACAGGTAAACGGCAAGCCACTGGCGTATTTTGACAATGCTGCCACGAGTCAAACACCGCAAGTTGTGATCGATACTATTGTCGATTACTATTCTCGGTACAATGCCAATATCCATCGCGGGGTTCACACCTTGAGTCAGGTCGCGACCGACGCCTATGAACAGGCGCGTATCAAGTTGCAAAAACATTTCAATGCAAAAGAACCGTATGAAATGATTTTTACTGCGGGAACTACCCACGCCATCAACATCGTTGCGATGGGATTTTCAACGCTTCTCAAAAAAGGAGACGAGGTTCTCGTCTCTGCTTTGGAACACCACTCCAACATTGTCCCATGGCAGATGCTGTGTGAGCGGACAGGAGCCTTGCTAAGAGTAATTCCTATGAATGCGCAAGGAGAATTGTTGATGGACGCCTATGCGTCCTTGTTGAGTTCAAAGACCAAACTGGTTTTTGTGAATCATATTTCCAATGCTTTGGGGACCATCAACCCCATTGAAGAAATCATTGAAAAAGCACATGCCATAGGTGCTGCTGTTTTGATAGACGGCGCCCAAGCATGTCCACATATCAAGCCAGACGTACAAGCTTTGGACGCTGATTTTTATGTGGCTTCTGCCCATAAAATATGTGGCCCAACGGGGGTTGGAATTTTGTATGGAAAAGAAGCTTGGTTGCAACAGCTTCCGCCCTACCAAGGAGGGGGTGAGATGATTGAAACAGTGACTTTTGAAAAAACGACGTATGCAGGCTTGCCTCATAAATTTGAAGCAGGAACGCCCAACATTGCAGGTGGAATTGCCACGGGAGCTGCCGTCGATTATATGAACAGCATTGGTTTGGAAAATATTGCGGCTTACGAACAAGAATTGTTGGTCTATGGCACCGAAAAATTGTCTGAAATTCAAGGATTGCGCATTTATGGAACGGCGGCCAAGAAGGCGGCGGTCATTTCTTTCAACCTAGAGGGCATCCACCCCTTTGACGTGGGAAGTATTTTGGACAAATTGGGCGTTGCTGTTCGAACCGGACACCATTGTACACAGCCGATTATGGACTTTTACCAAATTCCTGGAACGGTGCGGGCTTCTTTTGCCTTTTACAATACCAAAGAGGAGATCGATGTATTGGTCGCTGCTGTAAAAAAAGCACAAAAGATGTTGTTATAGTTTATTCATTATAGCGCATTCAAAAAAAGAAAACGCCTAAAAATTAATTTAGACGTTTTCAAAGTAAAAAACTACAGGTAAAGATTAATCTTCTAATGTTATTGTAACGGGATCACTTGTTACAGAGTCGGCACCATCACTTAAGTGCAATTAATCAAACGGAAATAATGAAGTAAAATGAATTACAGTGCAGTACTTTTACTCAACGGAGACAAAAGAATTGGTGTCTCCATCAAAAACAACTAGAGAATAGCTTAGGTTCACTTCACCGTTTTCATCGAAAGACAAGATGCCGGATAGCCCATCATACTCTTGGATGGCGTAAATAGCATCTCGAATCGCCTTGGTGTTGGTTTCATCACCTACCTCTTGCAATACCTCTTTGAGTATATTATTTCTATCCACGGTTGTTGCCGCGTAGCTATATAGTTTAAGTTCTTCACCATATTCGAATTCGAATTTGGCAATAAAATCATCAAGTGATTGACTTGATGGAGGAATGAAATTGGCACTCACACAATTCCAAGCTTCGTATTGCTCTTTGTAATCACTCGTGATCAATTCGTCAAGTGCAAGTATTTCATTTCCAAAAACGTCTTTGTCCCATCCTGCAGCATCCAATGCTTCTGCCATGAGTCTGATCTTGGCAGTTGTTTGTGGCATGAGTAATATGGCATCTACATTTAACTCCTGAATTTCCGCTACCATAGTGGTGAAATCAGTTAGGGAGCTTGGGAAACTTTTATTTTCGGCGCTTCCAGAATAGGTTTTTAGAAAACCTGCCGTTATGCCTTGAGCATATTCAGTCTGTTCGGTAAGAATACCGATATTGGAGAAATTAGCATTGGCATAATGGCTAAGCACTGTTCCTGAAGTCTCGTCGGATGGAAACACACGAAACACAAAATCACCAGAGTTTTTGATTTGCGTGTTTGAGGATGAGGAGGTAAAAAGAATCACCTCATTCTCTTCGGCAGGACCAGCAGCAGCTAGCGTAGATCCTGAGCAGGAATCCCCAAAAATTATCCTGACGCCATTGTCAATCAGCTCCTGAGCTTTCGTTTTGGCCAGTGCAGGGTCACATTTGGTGTCATGCCATATAACATCTACTTGCCGGCCGTTGATGCCGCCGTTGGCGTTGATTTCGTCGAAAATGAGGTCTGTAACTAATTTATCCATCCTCCCGTATAAAGCGGCATCTCCAGATAGGGGTGCAATACCTCCAATTAGGATGTCTTTGTTTATAGGAGTGTCGTCAGAATCCTCAGAACAAGCAGGAGTTAATGAGCTAATGCAAACGAATAAGTACAGAAGTTTAGCCTTTTTTGAAAACAGCATACGTTTATTTTTTGTTAGAATTAATTTTAAATGTTGTGTGGGGATTATGAAGTTATTAAGATTCTATTATATAAACAAATATTTATATACAAACAAAGTTGCTTAGACAGTAGTTAGTTTGAAAACACTAGGGGTTTTAGAGTTGAAAACAACCCTTGAATTGGGTGCTTTTTTTCCTGTCAAAACTTTCTTGAATAGTGGAGTCGATGGAGAGAAGCAAAGAACTATTTAGACTGACAAGGCCATAGCAAATTAAAAAGGCAGGGATGAGAAAGAATTAGAAATTGAATTTTTTATGTGTCAATGAGTTAACAGAGGTTTTTTTGTGCATTTAGGGTTAAGAAGCATCAAAGGAACAGCAGGGCAATTTTAGACTTTAAGATTTATTTTTTCTAAAAAAGTTGTTTTTATTCCATAAGGAAAAATTAATGAATAGTCATCTCAGAAAAACACCAAAAGATGGCTGTGCCATCATTTTCTTCCAAAGTCTGCGGGAATTTCTCCCCATGCTTTGGTTTCCCACTTTAGGACGGGGTTCTTATAGGTGTTTTCTTTGAGCCATTTTTCGGCCCTGCGCACCATTTCAAACAAGACCTTTGTGTCTTGGTTTTGTAGGAGTTTGGTTTTGCACTTTCTTTGACGCACCCATGAAATGGCAATTCTAGAATCAGAATAGATTGGTAATAGTGGCTGTTTTTTAGTTTGCAACCAAGCAAGCCCATGTACGAGGGCTAGAAATTCACCAACATTATTGGTTCCTGATTTGTAAGGCCCCTGAATAAATAACTGAGTAGCGGTGCTTGTTGCAACGCCTCGGTATTCCATCAGTCCAGGGTTTCCACTACAAGCAGCATCTACAGCAATGCTGTTAAGAATGGGTTTTCCGTAGGCTTTTTTTTCTTCGGCAGACAATTCCTTTTTCTTTGTACTGGTCCCCTTGTACTCTTCATAGGTTCCTTTGAAGGCCTTTTCAGCCATTTCTTTGTTTGCAAAGGACTTGTATTGGGCACCGGGAACTCCTTCAATGTTTTTTTTACAAGCAATCCAAGAGGTGAAAACACCGGTTTTGATTCCTTTCCAGACAACATAGTATTTTTTTTGGGCCATGGGATTGTTTGCAGTTTGATGAGAAAGTCTTCTTCAAGAGGACAGCTTAGGTCAGTATTTTTTCAATCACTTCAGGGAAATGGGTCTGTTCTAGCTTGTGAATGTTTGCAGCGATGTCTTCTGGACTGTCTTTTTTTGAGACAGCTGTTTTGGCTTGAAAGAGAATGGCTCCTTCGTCGTAGTTTTCGTTGATGAAGTGAATGGTGATTCCGGTTTCTGTCTCTCCCGTGTCTTTTACCGCTTTGTGCACGGACATTCCATACATGCCCTTGCCGCCAAATTTTGGCAACAAAGCAGGGTGAATGTTGATAATTTTATTTGGGTAAGCAGCGAGCATGTTTCCGGGTATTTTTAACAAAAACCCAGCAAGAATGATAAAATCTGCGCGAGATTGTAAGTATTTGACAACCGTATTTTCTTCTAAAAAGGCTTGTTTTGAAAATGCACGGTGTTCGATGTGAAGGTTTTCGGCTTTTTCTAAAACCTTAGCTTCTTTAAGATTGCTGACAACGCAGGCAACTTGGATCTTCGGATGTCGGTCGAAATACCGGATGATATTTTCGGCGTTGGAGCCTGTTCCTGAAGCGAGAATGGCAAGTTTAATCATGGTTTTTGTTGGGATTGCTGCCGCAAAAGAACGATTAAATTATTTATTTTTGTCCAAGATAGTTAAAAAATTAAACATAATTTTTGGAGCTTGAGCACACATTTTTTTGTGAAACCCCTTTTTTAAATGAAAGTTTATTATTTTTGCATCGATTTTAAATTTAAAATAAAAAATTATGTCAGACATTGCATCAAGAGTAAAAGCAATCATCGTTGATAAATTAGGCGTTGACGAAAATGAGGTAACTACGGAAGCGAGCTTCACAAATGACCTAGGAGCCGACTCACTAGATACGGTAGAGTTGATTATGGAATTCGAAAAA
>DLQL01000109.1:0-177 GCA_002477565.1 Flavobacteriaceae bacterium UBA7433 | reverse complement strand
TATATTGAAGAAGCAAAAAAGTAACCCTTTATGGAATTAAAGCGAGTCGTTATTACTGGACTTGGTGCATTGACACCAATCGGCAACAATATTGAAGAATATTGGAATGGTTTGATCAATGGTGTCAGCGGAGCTGCACCCATTACCCATTTCGATGCTGCCAAGTTCAAAACTCGT
>DLQL01000042.1 GCA_002477565.1 Flavobacteriaceae bacterium UBA7433 | reverse complement strand
GTTGGAGAAATTGTCAGAGGACCTTTCCGAAGTTTTTATTGAAAACTATCAAAAAAAGGTATTCAATCTGAAGCGTTTGAAAGATGTGGAGGGGACAGCTATTTATGCAGGGAAGAAGACAGAGGTTGTGTTGGTAGATCAAGTGGTTGGTAATTTGGCCTCAAACAATGCGCGACAAGTAATGTCGCAAGTCGTGGGATTGAATATTTACGATGTGGGCGATGGAGGTTTGCAATTGTCTGTGGGAGGTAGAGGTTTGGATCCGAATCGAACAGCCAACTTCAATACGAGACAGAACGGGTATGACATCAGTGCAGATGTTTTGGGGTATCCAGAGAGTTATTACACGCCAACAGCAGAAGCTTTGTCGGAAATTCAAGTGATTCGAGGAGCGGCTTCCTTGCAGTATGGAACTCAATTTGGAGGTTTGATCAATTTTAAATTGAAGGAACCTGTAAAAAACAAAGAATTAGAATTTGTCACCAGAAATACAGTGGGCTCTTTTGGATTGAAAACAAGTTTTAATAGTTTAAGTGGAACAAAGGGTAAACTTAGTTATTATACTTTTTTTAACTACAAAGATGGAGATGGTTACAGGGCGAATTCAAATTTCGATTCCAAAAATTTTTACGGATACATTGCCTACGATTTTTCCAAAAAAACCAAATTGAGCTTTGAGGCAACCTATCTGAATTATTTGGCAAAACAATCGGGCGGACTTTCAGACAAACAATTTATAGAAAATCCAAGGCAAAGCCAAAGGACAAGAAATTGGTTTGAAGTTCAATGGAAACTATTTGCATTAAAACTCCAGCATAAAATCAGTGAAAAAACCGATTTCAGTTTGAATCTATTTGCCTTAGATGCGCATAGAAAATCTCTTGGTTTTAGAGTCAATCCAACGTTTTCAGAACCCAATCCTTTTTTAGATGTAGACGAACAGGATCAAAACGGAATTTTTTTACACGAAAGAGATTTATTGGCAGGCGTATTCCGAAATTGGGGTGCTGAAACGAGGTTGCTGACGCGTTACAACGTTTTTTCAAAAGATGCGGTGTTATTGGTCGGTTCAAAAATCTACAATGCCAACAATACTTCTCAACAAGGACCGGGTAGCAAAGGAAGTGAAGCAGATTTTAATTTTTATTCAGCAGAATTCCCACAATATAGCAACCAGTCTAAATTCAAATATCCAAACTTCAATGCGTCCGTTTTTGCAGAGAATATTTTCAAACTTTCAGATTATTTTTCATTGACACCAGGAGTTCGATACGAATATATAAAGACACTTTCTGAAGGAACTTATTCTCCTGAGTTGATTGAAGACAACAATCGTTTTGAGAGAAACATCCTTTTATTTGGGCTTGGTGCGAGTTACAAGCCTACGAGTTACTTTGAAAGTTATGCCAACATATCTCAGAATTACCGCTCTGTAACTTTTAGTGATATTCGAGTGACAAGTCCTTCTTTTACCGTTGCAGAGGACATTACAGATGAAAAGGGGTATACCGCAGATATCGGAGTGCGAGGGAAATACCGAAAATTCATATCCTATGACGCGAATGTATTTGGTTTGCTTTACAAAGGAAAAATAGGCACCAATTTTGAAGATCGAATCGGTTGGGTACGCGACAATATTGGAACCGCTGTCGTTTACGGATTGGAATCTCTGATTGATTGGAACCTCCAAGAAACTTTTTGGGAGAATCAGAGCAACTACAAGTTTAATGTTTTTATAAACACAGCAATTACAGATTCTAAATACACAAAATCACGATTCAACGGAGTACAAGGCAAAAAGGTAGAATTTATACCGCTTGTAAATATGAAATCAGGAATCGGTTTTGGATACAAAAATTTAATCGGTAGTTTGCAGTATACGTATTTGTCGGAACAATATACAGATGTGACAAATGCACCCTACAATCCAAATAATATGCTCACCGTTGCAGGAGCGATTCCTTCTTATGACATTTTGGATTTGTCGTTTGCATACACCTACAAAATGTTTAAATTTGAAACAGGAATTAACAACCTATTGAACCGCTCGTATTTTACAAGAAGAGCAACCGGTTACCCAGGGCCAGGGATCATTACTTCAGATCCGCGTTCTTACTATTTTACGATGCAATTAAAACTTTAAAATATTTCCGATGAAAAAAAAGGGAAGAAAAATCATTCTAATTTCTGTGGTGCTCTTGGTTGTTTTACAATTTGTAAATGGTGAACGGGCATACCGAGCGGTCAATCCTCAAACGGATTTCTTATCGGTTTCAAAAGCCCCTAAAGAAGTTGCTCTTATTGTGAAAGCGAATTGTTACGACTGTCATTCGCATCAAGTAGAATATCCATGGTATGCTTCAATAGCGCCTATCTCTTTTTTGATAGAGCATCATGTGGAGGAAGGAATCGAGCATTTGAATTTTTCAGATTGGACCAAATACTCCTCAAAAAAAGCCGCGCACAAACTAGAAGAGATTGTAGAAGAAGTGGAAGAAGACAAAATGCCTTTGAAATCGTACACACTTTTGCACGGTAACTTGTCAGATAGGGATAAAAAAACATTCCTAGATTGGATACAAACGATGCGTTGATTACTTGTTTCCTAGGATGTTTTTAAAAGGATTCAGGAGGTTCTGTAGAAAAGAAGCATAGTTTTGATTGTCTTGTTTTCCCAATCCAAAATGCAGTTTTTTCACTTGTTTAGATCGAATCAAAGTACCGAAGATCCAATCCCAAAAAGCGAACTTAGACCCGAGATTCTTATCGTAATGTTCGGGTTTGTCACTGTGGTGAATTTGGTGTTGCACCGGACTGATAAAGATGTATTCTAAAAAATTGTAAAATTTAAATTTGACGTGAGAATGCCTTAAGTTGGCTCCCCAAAAATTAAAAATCAAAGTGAATATATTGACACCTGCAAAAGTCCATTTGTTAATTTGAGAAGCAGATAAATAATCAAAAACTCCTGTCATCAATCCAAATGTTAAGATTGCGCCTAAATTATTGAGAATCAATTCTACAGGGTGTATTCTGTATTGCGTGAATGGATTCATGGTCGTCGCTGAATGATGTGTTTTATGAAATTCCCAAAGGAAAGGAACCTTATGCATTGCTAAGTGAATGAGGTAGCTGACAAAGTCTCCAAAAACACTGAGAGCGATGGTATATGCAATCATGGTGCTGACCGTAGAGAGTTGTATTAATTCATATCCAAACCACTTGTTGAGGTATTCTGTTGTGTGAAATGCCAATTTGAAACCAAAAATAAATAAGGGAGCAATGAGTAAAATTTTTACAACACTGTTAAAAGCAATAAAATAATAGTCCACGAAAGCTGATTTTCCCAACCAAATTTTTTTGGGTAAAAGAAACTTTATAAAGGATTGTTTCTTCTTTTTTTTATAAATAAAATAGACCAGTGGCAACGATGTGAACATGTATAGAAAATAGGTCCTCTTGTTCGGTGTCACAACCAAATCAGTACAGACCTTGTAGCATGACTCCAAAAATGTTAGCACCGTATCTATTGACATGATTTTCATCTGAATCGTTCGAGCTGCAAAGATACGCAAAATTCTTATTTAGAATAAATAAAAATAAATACATTGATCAATGTCCATTTGTGCAAAGCACTGAAACACATAAAGAGAATGAATTCGACGTTCAGTAAAAAAGTTTATTGATTTTTAGAAAACTCGCGGCAAAGGTTTTGTAATAATAGGATGCATTTATCAAGTTCACTTCGTTCTACAAACTCATTTGGCCTGTGTGCTTGATCTATAGAACCCGGACCACAGATGATACTTTCTATACCTGCTGCTGCGTACTGTCCAGCTTCGGCTGCATAAGGAACGGTTCCCAACACGGTGTTTGGATTGATTTTTTGCAGCAATTTGACAATGTCTTGTTCTGTGTGTGTGTCTAATGGAGGTACAGGAGCATGCCACTCTTTGGTTTGAATTTTAAAGTCCGAAAATAAGGACTGCAATTCCCGCTCTCTTTGTCGGCAATGGGTTTCAAAGTCTGCAATGATGTCAGCAAGTTTGTCTTTAGGAATCACCCGAACATCCCATGAAAACGTTGCCTTGTCAGCAATGACATTGGGGGCGATCCCTCCTTGGATAAGACCGATGTGCAAGGAACTGTGTGGTGGTGAAAAGCGTTCGTCGACACTTTCCGATGCCAATGCATTCATTTTGTCTTCGAGCCACAAAACAAGGCGTGCGGCTTCGTGTATGGCACTTACCTCTTTGCGAATGCTGCTGCTGTGTCCTGCCGAACCGTTGACAGTGGTGGTGTACAATCCGATGCCTTTGTGGCCGATGATGGGTTGCAGCAATGAAGGCTCTCCAATCAAGGCGTATTTGGGCGTTTCTGAATAGTAGTTTTGCAAGTGCGTTATCAACTCGGGAGCTCCCAAACAGCCAATTTCTTCGTCGTAGGAAAAAGCAAAATAAATGGGTCTTTTCAAAGGAGCTTTCACCAAGTCCGGGAGGACAGCTAAGCAACAAGCCAAAAAGCCTTTCATGTCACAACTGCCTCGACCGTACCATTTGCCATCGCCTGTATCCGTCAATTCAAAAGGGGCGCTGTCCCAATCCTGTCCCTTGACCGGAACTACATCTGTATGAGCAGACAAAATAAGGCCTCCGTCTACAGCGGGCCCAATCCTGCAATGCAAAGAAGCTTTGTCACCTGTTGCATTGGGAACCCAGACGGTAGCCACGCCATAGGATTCAATATGGTCTTTGATCCAGAGTAGGATGCTAGTATTGCTTTCGCCTCCCAAAACAGGAAAGGCAATGAGACGGCTGAGAAGTTCTTGTAAGTTCATTCTTTGGTGATTGCACTATTTTGCAAAAGCAATTTTTGCCTTTTTCTTTTTGATTTTCAAACCTTGAACCGCTTTTAAAACCCGCTTGCTCTTGTTCCTTTTAATGGCAATATAGGAAGAAAAATCTTTGACTTCAATCAGTCCCAAATCCGTTTTTGACAAAAAATCAAACTGCAAGAAAAAACCGACAAGATCCATTTTATTGACTTTGTCTTTTTTCCCTTTTCCGATGTAAAAAGTTCTCCATTCGGGATCGGTGAGTGTTTCGTTGGGACTGATTTTGAACATGGGAACTTCGTCGATGTAGGAGGGGAGTGCTTCTGTTGTTGTCCGAATCAAAATACTCATTCCCGAAGATTTCATCCGTGCAGTTCTTCCATTTCGATGTGTGAAAGTAGCCTCTTCACGGGGCATTTGGTAGTGAATGACACAGTCCAGCTCTGGAATGTCAATGCCCCTTGCCGCAATATCGGTGGCAATCAAAATTTGAGAACTTCCATTTCTGAATTTTAACAATTCCAATTCTCGTTGTGCTTGTTCCAAGCCTCCGTGAAAAATGGAATAAATAAGTTCTTTGTCGTCTAAATGATCGCAAATACGATCGCAAGCTTCTCTGTGGTTGGAAAAGACAATGGTATTTTTTTTGGGACCCAAAGACGTTAAAAGTTCCAGCAGCCCCGCTACTTTTTCATCGATAGGGGTCACGTGTTGTGATAAGGTCAAGGTTCCTTCTTTTTCTTTTAAAAAATCGAGTGTATGGAGGTCGTCTGTGTTGAGGTAGTCGGGGACTTCGATGGCTTTGGTCGCCGATACAAAAAGGCGCCCCTTTGGCTTTGGAATTTCTTTTACGATGGATTCCATTTGTTTGGAAAATCCGAACTCCAAAGATTTGTCAAACTCGTCAAAAACCAATTGAGTAATGCCCGTCGGGTCAAATGTTTTCCGCTTGATGTGGTCTTCGATTCGCCCGGGAGTTCCCACCAAAAGTGTTGGAGGTGTTGAAAAATTTTTGCGCTCCACACCAAAAGGATGTCCCCCATAGCAGGCATTGACTTTGAAGTTTGTTTTCATCAATTTCAACACGTTTTCAATTTGCAAAACCAACTCACGTGTAGGAGCTAAAATCAATACTTGAACTCCCGATTTGGACGCTATTTTAGGGAGCACACTCAAGAGGTAAGCGACTGTTTTACCGCTTCCTGTCGGTGCCAATAGGAGTGTGTTTGGTGTTGAAGATGTAGTTGCAATTGCCGTTTCCTGCATGGAGTTCAAAGTGGAAAACCCGAGGTTTTTTAGAATTGTTGCTTGATTTGTTTTTGGAAAGACCATCTGACAAAGGTAATTCAAGTATCTTTACCGGACCTTACTGGAACTAAAAAATAGTGCAAAGTACTCATGGAATTACAGCAGAACAACCCTTTACACGGCAAGCGCATCGAACAGCTTTTAAAAGAACTCGTCGACTATTACGGTTGGGAGCATTTGGGACACAAGATTCAAATCGGTTGTTTTCGCAACAATCCTTCTATCGGATCAAGTCTTCGTTTTTTAAGGCGTACCAACTGGGCCAAAAGCGAGGTGGAAGCTCTGTACATAGAAATGCATCGAAAG
>DLQL01000029.1 GCA_002477565.1 Flavobacteriaceae bacterium UBA7433 | reverse complement strand
TTCGTGAATGACGTGTTGCGCTTGAGCGACCGCCAAACCGTAACCCGGTACAATAATGACATTGCTCGCGTAGTTCATCAAAATGGCAGAATCACTGGGGTTGGTGTTTTTGATTGTTCCCAAGGTTTTGTTTGCACCTGCCACAGCAGGGGCATCACCAAAAGAACCAAAAATTACAGATCCCAAAGTTCTGTTCATGGCTTTGCACATGGCAACTGTCAAAATGATTCCTGCAGATCCTACCAAGATCCCTCCGACCAACATGACCATGTTGTCGTATAAAATTCCTGTGATGGCGGCAGCAATCCCCGTCAAAGAGTTCAACAAAGAGATGACTACAGGCATGTCCGCACCTCCGATGGGAAGTACAAACAAAATTCCGTAGACCAAACCAGCTGCTATGAGTGCATAGGCAAAGAGTTGTCCGTCTATCCCCATGGCAACCATGTACACTGCTGCTGCGATGATGGCAACAAAAAACAAGTTGTTGACCAAGTTGTATTGTGGAATTTTGACCACACTTTTAACAGAACCGTTTAATTTTCCCCAAGCGATCAAACTTCCTGAGAAGGTGATGGCTCCGATGACCACTCCTGAGATGATGGTCGCAAAAACGGTCGCTTCTGTAGCACTTGTGATGTTTCCAAATTCTACCAAAGCGATGAGTGCTGCACTGGCACCACCAAAACCATTGAACAAAGAAACCAATTCTGGCATTTTTGTCATTTCTACTTTGATGGCTATCAACCAACCGATCACTCCCCCGACCAACAAGGCCAAACCAATGAGGCCGTAAATCAATAGCGAGACATCTCCTTCGGACAAGAAGATTGCTCCAACAATGGCCAATCCCATTCCGAAGGCTGCTGTCGCATTTCCCTTTTTGGCGGTTTCTGGATGCCCTAACATTTTCAAACCTACCACAAAAGTAACGGTAGCAATCAGATAAATAATATTCAATAATATGTCCATAATTTCATTCTTTAAAAAATTCGGGGGGCATTAAAACAACTTGTTTTGCGGTGCGCACTCCCAAAAGACGGTTCGTTATTTTTTCTTTTTAAACATTTGCAACATGCGGTCGGTAACGGCAAAACCACCTACGACATTGACAACCCCCAAGACGACTGCCACAAAGCCCAATGCCAAGGAGATATAATCTTTTGGGTCTGCGTTCAACATCACCAAAATGGCACCTACGATGACCACACCGCTCAAAGCATTGGCACCCGACATAAGCGGCGTGTGCAAGACTGCTGGGATGCTTTTGATCACTTCGATTCCTACAAAAGTTGCCAATATCAAGATATAGGTGATTTGCAGGTTGTTGCTGATAAATTCGATCAATTCATTCATGAGATTTCTATTTTAATTGGTTAAAACACTTCCGTCTTTGACAATCAACGTTCCTTTGGTGATTTCTTCTTCCAAATCCCATTTGAACTGGTTGTCTTCGGTGAGGTGTGTGATAAAGTTGTACATGTTTTTTGCGTAGAGCTCACTTGCATTGGTGGCCACACTTTCAGGAGCGATTGTCGTTCCCAATACTTTTACGCCATTGACCAAAACGGTCTCATTGAGTTTGCTGAGTTCACAATTTCCGCCTTGTGCTGCAGCCAAGTCGATGATGACAGCGCCATTTTTCATTTGGGCGACCTGCTCTTTGGTAATCAATACAGGTGCTTTTCGCCCTGGAATGTTTGCCGTCGTAATGACCAAATCTGCTTGAAACAAAGACTTGTCCACCGCTTCTTTTTGGCGTTTGGCATAGTCGTCGGAAGCTTCTTTGGCATAGCCTCCTTCGGAAGCTTCTCCTTCGTTGTCAACTGCAATAAATTTGGCCCCTAAAGACTCTGCTTGCTCTTTGGTTTCTGTTCGAATGTCCGTTGCTTCTACAACAGCTCCGAGTCGTTTGGCAGTAGCAATGGCTTGCAAACCTGCAACCCCTACTCCGTAAATCAAAACTCTGGAGGGTGTGATGGTTCCTGCAGCGGTCATCATCAACGGGAATATTTTGGTCATCTCATAAGCTCCTTTGATCACGGCTTTGTAGCCTGCCAAATTGCTTTGTGAACTCAAAACATCCATGTCTTGTGCACGTGAAATTCGCGGCATGGCGTCCATCGAAAAAGCGGTTGCCCCTGAGGCAGCGATTGCTTCGATAAGTTTTGGACTGGCTTGGTGGTAAAGTTGACTCATCAACACTTGACCTGAGGCTACGTGTTTCAAATCGTCTTCGTCGAAAGGATTGATTTTGACTAGAATTTGTGCGTCTTTAAAAACGCGGTCTCTTTCCAATACTTCGACAGCGACCTCGCTGTAATCTGAATCTTTGTAGGAGGAAGCGATGCCCGCTTGCTTTTCTAAAAGAATTTGAAATCCTTTTGAAATCAATTGCTTTGCGATCAGCGGTGAAATGGCAACACGGTGATCTCCTTTTTGAGTTTCCTTCAATATGCCTATTTTCATATCTCTTGGTGGTTTTATTAAAATGAACTAATTATTATTTGCTGTTGTTAAAAAAAAGAAAAACCAGCCGATTGGCTAGCCATTTACAAAACTAACAAATGCAAATCCTCAAATGTCTTTTAAAGAAATAAATACAGGTTTGAAAATCGGAATTGCATCGTGGTTTTTTCTTCTAATTTAAGTTGGCTAAGTTAGTCAAAAACACGCAATCTAAGTTGCAGCTACCTACTTTTATAAAAAGCATAGCAATCTTTTGATTTTGTTAAAAAATTAGCAATGCATGTCTAAAATCTCGAAAATAAATTGAAAAAGATTCGTAAAAACAAGAAATTGTTGCGATTTACTCAATGAAAACCAATTTGAAAATCTTTGAGAGATGGCCGCTCGCGGCTTTAGTGCTTGGTTCCGAATTTCAATTTGTTCATGCTGGCATTCAGTTCAAAGCCCAACAAAAGGATGATGGAATTCAACCAAATAAACAACATCAAGACCAACAGCGTTCCAATAGAACCGTAGAGTTCATTGTACTTGGCAAACCTGTTCACGTAGACACCAAATCCATAGAAGGTAGAAATTGTCAAAAGGGTTGTCAACACAGCACCTGCAGAAAAGAAAGAGATCTGCTTGCCTTCCTTGGTTCCAAAGTGGTACAACAAGGAGACGGTGGTCAGAATCATAAAAACAAAAAATACGTAACGGACATTTTCCAACCACAAAAACTCATCACTCCACCAGCCTTTTAACTTTAGAAAATCCAGACCAAATTGCAACAACACCGTCATGGCCACTGTAATGATCAGGAAGAAAGACATCAAAAGAGAGGTCCCCAAAGAGATGACATAGGCTTTTACTACGCCTCTTACTTCTGTGACATGGTAGGAATATTCAAAGCCTCCAAACACAGCATTCACCCCGTTGGTCATTAGAAATATGGAAAGCAAAAAACCAAATGAGAGCAAACCTCCGTATTTGTTATTGGCAATATCTTGTAAAATGGGCACTACGGCGTCAAAAGTTTTGGGAGGCAAAACTTCCGAAATCAGCAGCATAAAATTCTCTTGAAAACCGTCGATCGGAATGTAGGGAATCAAGGTCAACATAAAGAGCATAAAAGGAAACATTGCCATAAAAAAACTGTAAGAAATACCACCTGCACGCGATGTCAAAGCACCTCGTACGATACCAATGCTGTACATCCGCAACAAATCGTACAAAGACATGCCTTCCAAACCTGGAATTTTAATCTTTTTGCCGAGCGCTGTCAGTTTGTCTGAAAGGGAATCCTTGGTGTGGTTCATGTCGTTTTTGTCTGTTCGTGTTTTCACCGACTAAAAAAGTCCTGGCTGTGAATGGTGCAAAGATACCAACAATTCATCAATTGCATAAAATCCCTAATTATAAGGTGTGTGCTTGTGTAAAACTAACATGCTTTCAAACTCAAATCCATGTTGTAAATCGAATGGGTCAAGGCGCCGGAAGAAATAAAATCCACTCCACATTCGGCGTAGTTGCGCAAGGTTTCTTCGTTGATGTTTCCAGATGACTCCGTTTGACACTTGCCGTTGATCATGGCAACAGCTTTGCGTGTGTCTTCGTAATTAAAATTGTCCAACAAGATGCGGTGTACCCCGTCAGAACGCAAAATCTCACGCACTTCCTCCAAGTTGCGCGCTTCGACAATAAGGGCAAGATCTTTGCCTGTCGCAGCCAAATAGGCTTGTGTTTTCTGAATGGCTTGGGAGATGCCACCAGCAAAATCGATGTGGTTGTCTTTGAGCATGATCGCATCGTACAAAGCAAAGCGATGGTTGACCCCGCCGCCGATCTTGACCGCCCATTTTTCTAGGGCACGTATCCCAGGAGTTGTCTTGCGTGTGTCCAAAATTTTTGTGTGAGTTCCTTCAAGTAAGGCCACATAGGAATGGGTCTTGGTCGCAATCGCACTCATGCGTTGTACAGCGTTCAACACCAAACGCTCTGCCTTTAAAATGGCTTGAGTACTCCCCGATACTGTCAAAACAACATCCCCCGGCTTGACAAGGGTGCCCTCCTCCATCAAGCAGTGCACGTCCAAATTGGAATCGACGGCTTGGAACACGCGTTCTGCAAAAGCAATCCCGGCAATGATGCCCGTGTCTTTGACTAAAAGTTGTGCTTTTCCTTGGGCATCTTCGGGAATGCAGGCCAGGGAACTGTGGTCTCCATCTCCTACATCCTCTCGCAGTGCATTGGCTACGATGATTTCCAACTCTTTTTCAAACTGTGTATTGCTGATCATTGACGTTCTTTTTTGGCAAGACAAAAATACATTTTTATCTTCAATCTATAAAAAGCTCCTGTATTTAATTGCCGCGGTTCTTTGTACCTTTGTCTTTATGAAAATAAAACTTTTGGCCATTGGAAAAACCGATGATCCCCACCTACATACGTTGATTGAGAGCTATCAAAACCGATTGAAACACTACGTTTCTTTTGAACTTGAAATCATTCCAGACCTCAAAAAAGCAAAAAACCTTTCAGAACGCCAACAGAAGGAAAAAGAAGGACTCTTGATTTTAAAAAGATTGCAAGCGACAGACCATTTGGTACTTCTCGACGAAAAAGGCAAAGAATTCCGTTCTGTGCAATTTGCTGACTTTTTACAGAAAAAGATGAACTCGGGTTGCAAACAAGTCGTTTTTGTGATTGGGGGTCCTTATGGATTTTCAGAGGCCGTCTACCAAAAAGCGTCGGCAAAAGTTTCTTTTTCAAAAATGACATTTTCCCACCAGATGATTCGCTTGTTTGTGGTCGAACAAGTGTACCGAGGTTTTAGCATCCTTAAAAACGAACCTTACCACCACGAGTAAACGTTGGATTTCTTTTTTAAACCGAGTTATTTTAGTAACTTTATCAATACATTTCAAAAAAACTGCAATGATTTTAGGTGTTTCCGCTTGGCTAGCCAGCAAAATAGGATTGACAGAAAAACAAGTCCGTTTGCTCTTTCTTTTGGCACTGTTGTTTTTAGGAGCTGGCATCGGATTGTACTTGATGCTGTGGTTGGTAAAAATTTTTACCGAATAGGGTCACTTGTTTTTTTCCGAAATCCACCGCGACAGATACTCTGTACTTCTCATGGAATGGTGTTGCAAAAGCGCTCCATAAAAGTTTTGCTTTCTGTGGCTCTGCAAATTTTCTTCAAGAGCTGAGATTCGCTCTGCGAAAGAACTTTCAAAAGAATTCCTCTCAAAACATTTGTTCAAAATTTCAAATCCATTTATTTGGGCTTTTCGCCAAAGATTGGAATCCGTATACAGGGCTTTTGCAGCCGAAACCAGTGCTGTTGGTGTGTCTGCTATTTCTCCACCCCATGGGTTGGAACCGCACATGCCTTCTGCTCCAACCGCAGTGGTCACACTGGGTGTTCCACAGCACATGGCCTCCATAAACTTGCCTTTCAAACCGGCTCCAAATCGCAAAGGAGCCAAACAAACTTTTGAATTTCGGAGTACTTGCTTGGCCTCTTTTGCCCATCCTTTGACATAAAAGCCTTCTTTTGGCTGCTGTAGCTGCAGCGCTTTTTCGGGAGGATAGGAACCGTATACGTGCATTTCCGCTTGCGGCAGCTCCTTTCGCAACAAGGGCCATATCGTTTGTTTGAGGTACAACACACTGTCCCAATTGGGCGCGTGTCTAAAATTGCCTATTGTGACAAAATGCTGCCGTTCCGAGAAGGAAGGCAAAGAATCCCGTTCGGCCTCGGACAAGCGATCCACCAAGAAAGGCAGGTAATGCAAGAGCGCTTTGGGAACCTTGAAATGGTTTTCCAACAGTTCCATTTCAAAAGAAGAGATCATCAGACTGAGATCGCATCGGTAGATACTCGCAATTTCTCGAAACGCAATGTCGGAGTGCAAATCTGTCAATTCAAATGTTTTTTGAGCCTTTACAGCCTGTTGCCGCGCGCTTCTCAAACAGTGCAAATCTTCCGTGTCCAAAATTCGAAGTGCCTCAGGGCATTTTTTTGCAACGCGCCATCCAAACTGTTCTTCCATGACAAAACGGTCAAAAAGAACCGTGTCTGGTTTGAGCTTTTCAACAAAAACATCAAAACTCGTGTGATTCAATTCGATGTTTTGAAGTGTGACCTCAAGATCTTCAAGAGGAAACCGATGCGAACTCTCTGCCGAAGCACTCGCAAAAGTGATGCGGTACTGGGCAGCAAGAAACAGCCGAATGAGTTGCAACATCCGTGTTCCCGCAGCAGTAGAGTTCGGCTCTGGCCATACAGCGCCGATGATCAAAAGTTGTTTTTTTAGAGGTGTAGAGAAGACATCCATTTCAGTAAGTCGTTAGGATTTTTTTAAAATTTCGGCTACCAAATCTTTGTCGAGGGGTCTTCCCATTGCCTTGGTGCGAATCAGCTCAAAAGAAACGCGGAAATCACAACCCGCAGCATGTTCGGAACAGCCGTAGGCGGTGCTCCCTTTTAAGACCGTTCCTGTCTTGCATTTGGGACAGGACAGGGTCGCTGTTTTTTTGGTTGTGGTGTTTTCTTTTTGAGGCAAAAAATCCAATTCAAATGACCTGTTGAACCGAACCGTTCCACTGCATTTTTCACCATCTTTTTGAAACCCTTTTAAGCATACCGTAGCTCCTTTGTTTACCAAGCGCTTGAACTGATTGACTGATATTTTTTTGCCCATAAATTCAAATGGCATGCGAAAACTACAGCCCGCTTTGTACTCAGAACAGCCATAGGCACTGGTTCCTTTGAGCAGGGTTCCTTTCGAACATTTGGGACATTTCAACGATGCCAAGGCACTGGCTTTTGGTTGTTTTTTTGGCGGAGACGCTGCTTTGGGTTCGTTGGAGAAACGGCGGATGTTTTTTTCCATGCGTACTTCTACGACCAAATCGTCGACCATTTTTTTCATGTTGCCGATAAATTCAGTTGCACTGTATTCCCCTTGTTCGATTTCTTTCAACTGTTTTTCCCACTGCCCAGTCAATGTTGCCGATTTCAACAGTTTGTTTTGAATGGTGTCAATCAGCTGTATCCCCATGTGTGTGGGCAAAATCAATTTTTTCTTGCGAACCACATACTGGCGTCGAAACAAGGTTTCGATGATGTTGGCACGGGTCGAAGGCCTTCCGATTCCATTGGCTTTCATCAAGTCTCTCAACTCGTCTTCTTCCACATCTTTGCCGGCAGTTTCCATGGAACGGAGCAAGGTGGCTTCCGTAAAATTCTTAGGAGCCTTGGTTTCTTTTTCCAAAAA
>DLQL01000092.1 GCA_002477565.1 Flavobacteriaceae bacterium UBA7433 | reverse complement strand
GAAAATCACTGTTATACAGCATCATTTCGCTGCGATAATGGAAGAGCTCGGAATGGATTTAACCGACGACAGCTTGTCAGGTACACCTTTTCGTTTTGCCAAAATGTATGTGAAAGAGCTTTTTTACGGACTAAACCCAAAAAACAAGCCCAAACTCTCTGTTTTTGAGAACAAATACCAATACAAGAAAATGCTGGTGGAACACAACATCACCATCGACTCTTCATGTGAACACCATTTTCTTCCAATCACCGGACATGCCCATATTGCTTACGTTCCGAACAAAAAAGTCATTGGATTGTCAAAAATAAACCGACTGGTCGATTATTTTTCACACCGACCACAGGTTCAAGAGCGGCTTTCCCTTCAAATTCTAAAAGAATTGCAAAAAGTCTTGGAGACGGAAGATGTGATGGTAATGATTACTGCCAAACATCTTTGCGTTTCTTCTCGCGGCATCAAGGATAAAAGCAGCTTTACCACAACTACAGAGTACAGTGGATGTTTTAATAAAGAAGATGAACGAAACAACTTTTTCAAAATCATCCAGAGCGCAACTCAAAAATAACTATCTAAAAAGAAGTGCATACTTTCAGAAGCTTCTGTCGATTCTTATCTTAGCCAGATAAGCAAACCTATTCATGATACAACTGATTGAATGTGTACCGAACTTTTCTGAAGGACGAGACGCAAACATCATCGACCAAATTGCCGATGCTATTGACAGCGTTGAGGGTGTCAAACTTTTAAATGTAGACCCCGGACATGCCGCAAACCGAACGGTAATGACTTTCATCGGCACACCACAAGAGGTGATTGATGCCGCCTTTTTAGGCATTCGAAAAGCTGCCGAGTTGATTGACATGAGCCAGCAAACCGGAGAACACCCTCGGATTGGAGCTGCCGACGTTTGCCCCTTGATTCCTATTTCCAACATTGAAATGCAAGAAGTAGTTGCTTATGCACATCAATTGGGTGAACGAATTGGTAATGAGCTTAACATTCCTGGATACTATTATGAATTTGCTGCTATTAAGAAAGAAAGAAGAAATCTTGCCGTGGTGAGACAAGGGGAATACGAAGGACTAAAAACAAAATTAGCAGATCCAAATTGGAAACCCGATTTCGGTCCAAACGAATTCAAAACAGCCAAAATAACAGGAGCAACAGCTATTTCAGCCCGCAACTTTCTCATCGCATACAACATCAATCTAAATACCTCTTCAACAAAAATAGCGCATACCATTGCTTGTGATGTGCGTGAAAAAGGAAGAATTAAACGAGAAGGCAACAAGAAAGATGGACAGATAATTCGAGATAAACAGGGAAAACCCTTGTGGAACCCTGGTACGTTAAAGCACTTAAAAGCCATTGGATGGTACATCGAAGAATATCAATTGGCTCAAGTAAGCATGAACCTCACCAACATGCTCAAAACACCCATACACACTGTCTTTGAAGAAGTCTCAAAAAAAGCCACATTAAGAGGGGTCAAAGTAACCGGCTCAGAACTGATTGGCTTGATTCCCAAGTCTGCACTTCTCAGCGCAGGAAACTATTTCATCGGAAACAAAGGAAAATCCTCTACGTTTTCAGAGAGAGAGATTATAGAAGTTGCTGTCAATAAAATAGGGCTGAATGCCTTAGCTCCTTTTCACATCGATGAGCGCATCATTGAATATGCTCTGAACGAAGATTTCGGTTCTCAAAGCGATTCACAACCCTAGTAATTGTATAATTCCAATAGTTTTTCCGTAAAGCGATGATTGGCTAAAAAGTCCTCTTCCAATGCAGAGGCAAAAGGAACGGGGGTGTCCAAACTTCCACATCGCATGACGGGAGCATCTAGTACTTCAAAACAAGATTCGGAAATGAGAGCAGACAACTCTCCGCCAATCCCTCCAAAAAGAGTGTCTTCGTGAAGAATTATGGCTTTACCCGTCTTATTAACCGATTTTAAAACCGCTGCTTTATCGAGCGGAACAAGCGAACGTAAATCAATAAGATCAGCCTGAATTTCAGGATGTGCGCCCAAAGCCTTTAAAGCCCAATGAACACCCATCCCATAAGTCACCACGGTCAAATCACGCCCTTCTCTTAACAACTTAGCTTTGCCAAGTGGCAAAGTGTAATAATCCTCAGGTACCTCCTCCGAAAGACTACGGTACAAAGCTTTGTGTTCAAAGAATAATACCGGATTTGGATCTTCTATGGAAGCCGCCAACAAGCCTTTTGCATCTGCCGGAAATGCGGGATAAACCACTTTCAAACCTGGGGTATGAATAAACCATGCTTCATTGGTCTGGGAATGAAATGGTCCAGCCCCAACGCCAGCGCCACAAGGCATACGAACCACAACATCTGAAATCTGCCCCCATCGATAATAGGACTTTGCTAAATTGTTGATGATGGGATTAAAACCTGAAGTCACAAAATCACTGAATTGCATCTCGACAATGGACTTGTACCCGGAAATTGACAAACCTAAGGCGGCACTCAC
>DLQL01000004.1 GCA_002477565.1 Flavobacteriaceae bacterium UBA7433 | reverse complement strand
CCTCTGTCTATTGCTTTTGTAATCTGTACGATGATGTTTTCCAAAGCATCTTCCAGTCCATTCAATCCTTTTACCTTTGGATATAAAATCTCAATGGTTTCTGATTTGAAATTGTCGACGGAGATGTTTCTGATTTTTTCCAAATCTTCGTTGGAGATGACTGGGTTTTGGATGCGCAATTTGCGGCATTGTTTTTTGGAAATGTCAAAAATATTGCGGTCCTGACCCAAAGCCAAGCTGATGTCTGTCACAATTTCTTCACGAATTCCATCCAAGGGCGGATTGGTTACCTGAGCAAACAACTGCTTGAAGTAGTTGGAAATCAATTGTGGTTTGTTGGAGAGCACTGCCAAAGGCGTGTCGATTCCCATAGAGCCCAAAGCTTCTTTTCCAACTTGCGCCATCGGGGTGATTACTTCTTGAATGTCTTCAATGGTGTAGTTGAACAAACGCTCTCTGGTGCGGATGTCAATCGTTTCTATCGGACAGGCTTCTTTGGTACTCGGTACGTCTTTTAGGTTCAATCGGTATTGATCCAACCATTCTTGGTAGGGTCTTTCCGAGACAATTTTGTTTTTAATTTCTTCGTCGTTGATGATGCGTCCTTCGTTCATGTCTACCAAGAACATTTTTCCTGGTTCCAAACGACCGTGGCTTTCTACATCTTCAGGGGCAACTTCTACGACTCCAATTTCTGAAGCCATGATCAGTTTGCCGCTTTTGGTAACGGTATATCGTGAGGGTCTGAGACCGTTTCTGTCCAACAGGGCTCCGACGTAGTCTCCGTCTGTAAAAGGAACAGAAGCAGGACCATCCCAAGGTTCCATGATGCACGCATTGTACTCGTAAAAAGCTTTGCGTTCTTCTGACATGGTTTCGTGTTTTTCCCAAGCTTCTGGGATCATCATCATCATGACTTCAGGAAGTGACCTTCCGGTGTGTGTCAACAATTCGACCACCATGTCCATGGAGGCAGAATCGGATTTTCCGGGCAAGATGATGGGGAATAGTTTTTCTATTTGAGGTCCAAAAACATCACTCTTCATGATTTCTTCTCGAACACGCATTCTGCTCACGTTTCCTCTCAAGGTATTGATTTCTCCGTTTTGACACATGTATCGGAACGGTTGTGCCAATTCCCATGCAGGCATGGTATTGGTGGAAAACCGTTGGTGTACCAATGCCAAACGGGTCAAGAAGTCCGGTTGCATCAAGTCTGTATAGTAAGGCCCGATGTCTTCCGGCATGATGATTCCCTTGTAGATCAAGGTCGTATTTGAAAGACTTGGAAGGTAGAAATAAGAACTTTCAGACATTTTGGAAGCGCCGATGGTGTGCTCGGTGATTTTACGAGCGGCATACAGTTTTGCCTTGAAAATGTGTTCGTCGATTGCGGCTGTTTTTCCAATAAAAAGCTGCTCTATGTTCGGCTCAGAAGCCAAAGCGATTTCTCCCAGTTGAGACGAGTCCACAGGTACTTCTCTCCATCCTAGGATGGACAAACCTTGTGCTGTGATTTCTTTTTCAAAGGTGTCTTTGCAAAATTTGTATTGGTTTTTGTGTTTGGGTAAAAACACCATTCCCACTGCGTATTCTCTTTGTGCAGGGAGTTCAAAGTCACAGACTCTGCTAAAATATTCATGGGGTATGTCTACCAATAGACCCGCGCCATCTCCTGTTTTTCCATCAGAACTTACCCCACCACGGTGTTCGAGTTTGACTAAAATCTCTAGGGCATCGTGTATGATTTGGTTTGTTTTTTCCCCTTTGAGGTTGCAAATAAACCCAGCACCACAGTTCGCATGTTCAAATTCCGGTAAGTACAGTCCTTGTTTTTCTATCATAATCATCAAAATAAGAATGCAAAATTACGCAAAAACAAGAATATAAACCAACACATTGGATAAGGATGTGAGAAAAATGCAATAAAATTAATATTGGATTGTGATAATTGTTGAAAATTGAAATTATCTACTTGAAATAATCACAGATGCTATTTTTTGATGCGATATCGCAGTTTTATTTATGGAAGACAAAAAATGGCCTTGCATTTTTGCAAGGCCATTTGAAGAAGTATAAGAAGTGGTTTTGCTCAAAAGCAAAAACTATTTTTTCTTAGTGGTCGTTCATTCTGTAGTCAGGATAAGCGCTCATTCCGTGTTCGTGGTCGTCTAGTCCTTCAATTTCTTCTTTTTCAGAAACTCTCAGTCCCATCGTTTTCTTGATCGTAAACAAGATGATGAATGAAGTTGCCAAACAAAAAGCACCGACGATGGCAACTCCTGTCAATTGAGTAAGGAATTGGTCTAGACTTGCCATGGCTCCGAAAAGACCTACAGCCAAAGTACCCCAGATTCCACAGATCAAGTGGACAGCAACGGCCCCAACAGGGTCGTCCAGTCTCAAGCGGTCTACCAGAGCAACCGCCAAAACGATGATCACCCCAGCGATGGCTCCAATCAAGATGGCGTCCGTAGGAGCCATTTGGTCTGCACCAGCAGTGATTCCTACCAATCCTCCTAAAATACCGTTTAAGAACATGGTCAAATCAAAGTTTTTGTACAAAATTTGAGAAAAAACAAATGCGGCAACTCCTCCGGCAGCAGCTGCCAAACAAGTGGTCACCAAGGTCAAAGAAGTCAATGCAGGGTCCGCAGAAAGTACGGAACCTCCGTTGAATCCAAACCATCCCAACCAAAGGATCAATACACCGGCAGTAGCCAATGGAATGTTGTGACCAGCGATCACTCTTGGTTTTCCATTTTCGTCAAATTTTCCGATACGTGCTCCCAGCAACCAGATCGCTACCAAAGCAGCCCATCCACCGACAGAGTGTACCAAGGTAGAACCGGCGAAGTCGTAAAAGCCCATTCCGTCCAAAAATCCACCGCCCCATTTCCAGGCACCGACGATTGGATAAACCAATCCTACATAAAGTACAGTGAAGACCATAAATGAAGTCAATTTGATGCGTTCTGCAACGGCACCAGATACGATGGTTGCGGCAGTTGCTGCAAACATTCCTTGAAATAAGAAGTCTGTCCACCATGTGTAGCCTCCACCTGCATAAGCTGCAGTCATTCCTCCTTCAGGAGCTGTAATTCCAAAACCTGCAAATTTAAAGATTCCGGC
>DLQL01000058.1:13321-13505 GCA_002477565.1 Flavobacteriaceae bacterium UBA7433 | reverse complement strand
TTTGGAGCAGACGGTTCTTTCGCGAATGTGATGGGAGGAGATACTTGGGTTGAAACATGGCAAGGAGCCGCAGAAGACGGTTGTGCTACACCTGTGTATCCACATGACGGTTCTGCTACTGACTACACGTATGATTACGATGCAGATGCAGGAACAATTTCTGTAAACGGAGTTGGAGCACACC
>DLQL01000058.1:9690-13264 GCA_002477565.1 Flavobacteriaceae bacterium UBA7433 | reverse complement strand
AGGAATCGAAAGCATTACCTACACTATCGTAGAAATGGAAGCTACAAGAATGACAGTAGAAATCCAATTCCAACCAGGTGGTGGCTATTGGACGTATGTGTTGACTAAAAACTAGTCAAAATCTAAAAAAAGTAATTTTATCAAACAACCCTCTTCTTATGAGGAGGGTTGTTTTTTATCAAACGGTGAGCTCTGCACCCTTTCCATTGAGCGCTTGCTTTGAGCAAGTACAGTATCTTAAAAATTAAAGGATACCCACACACGAAACAAAATTACTGTGTGGGTATCCTTTATTAAAAATCAAAAAAATGCAAAACATTTCTAAATTATTATTTTTCATTTCAGTTCTTAATTTTGTCGCTTGTGGATCTGACAGCGATGGAGGTCCAAAAGTTGTCACTCCTAGTGACCCACATTGTCCTGGCACTGTTTCTGAAGCAGCGCCCCTTGGCAGCAACGATGTATTGGTCTGGGCAGATGAATTTGAAGCCAATGGCTTCCCCTGCACTCAAAACTGGACTGCAGAAGAAGGAACCGGAGAATGGGGATGGGGAAATGGAGAAAAACAATTCTACTTGAGAGGCAATGCCAATGCTGAAAATGGTATTTTATCCATCACTGCAAGAGAAGAACAATTCCAAGACTCTGACTATACCTCAGCACGTATCATTACCAAAAACAAATTTGACTTTACACACGGTCGTGTTGAAGTACGCGCAAAATTACCTGCTGCCAAAGGAACCTGGCCGGCTATCTGGATGCTAGGAAGTGATTACTTAACCAATACCTGGCCAAGATGTGGAGAGATTGACATCATGGAACAAAAAGGTCAGTATAAAAATACCGTTCTAGGAACCACACATTGGTATGCCAATGGAAATGCCAGTTACAGCAGAAATAAAAGCCTACCTACGAGCACCACTGAATTTCATGTGTACGCAATGGAATGGACGACTACACAAATCAAAATGTTTGTAGACGATCAGCATTACTATACAATAACACTGAATGACACCATGCCTTTTGACAGTGATTTTTTCATCATTCTAAATGTAGCCGTAGGAGGGACTTTAGGAGGAACAAACATTGAAGCAGGTTTGGAATCTAGCATGGAAGTAGATTATGTAAGGGTCTACCAATAAAAGAATTGATGTGATCAAGCGCCAGGGACCTATTTGCAATCGGTACAAACTTTGGCTCCATTAAAAAAAGTGAAATACTGCGTGTGTTTTCTGATGCACAACAAAAAAGAGGAAAACAATGGAATTCACATTTGCAATTTTGGGATTTGTCTTCGGAATAATTGGCTTTGCCCTGGCAATTGTTTGTTTGGTCAAAATGCAAAAGCTGGAAACATCCCTGAAAGAAAAAGGAATTTTTAAGGAAAATTTCAAGGAAGAGTAAATCACTGTTTAAAAATACCGAAAATGAAAACCCGTCACATAAAACAAACAACACTGCTCTGCGCACTCTTTGCAAATACCTTGTTGTTTTTGGGATTCTCACAAAGTGTGGCCCCAGAAACTGCCAAACGAAAACAAGAGCTGTCCAATACGATTTACGCCACAGCGCACGGCACAAACCTCAAACTTTCTGAAACAGGGAGCGTGACTTTCAAGGCTTACAAACAACCCTTGGAGACAGATATTTGCATTGTGGTCGATCCTACAAAGCAATTTCAATCCTTGTTGGGAATCGGTGCTGCCTTGACAGACGCAGCTGCGGAAACCTATGCAAAACTTCCGAAAGCTGCGCAAAAAGAAGTCTTAGAAGCCTATTTTGACCAAGAAAAAGGCATTGGGTACAGCTTGGGACGCACCTCCATTCACAGCTGCGATTTCGGAACAGGCAGTTTTACCTATATCGAAGAAGGGGATGCAGCCTTGGAAACCTTCTCCATCGATCACGACCAAAAATACCGATTGCCCTTTATCAAAACTGCCATCGCTGCAGCAGGAGGCAGTCTTACTTTTTATGTGAGCCCTTGGTCCCCTCCCGCATTTATGAAGACCAACAACAACATGCTCCGAGGAGGAAAACTGAAAAAAGAATACTACCAACCCTGGGCCAATTACTACGCAAAATTTATCAAGGCCTATGAAAAGGAAGGCATCCCAATATGGGGCTTGACCATTCAAAACGAGCCCATGGCAGTGCAACGTTGGGAATCGTGCATTTACACCGCAGAAGAAGAACGTGATTTTCTCAAATACAACTTGGGGCCTACCTTGGAAAAAGAAGGTCTTGGTGCTAAAAAAATTGTGGTGTGGGACCACAACCGCGATTTGCTCTTCCAAAGAGCAAACACCATTTTCAACGACCCAGAAGCGTCCAAATACGCATGGGGTTCTGGCTTTCATTGGTACGAAGATTGGAAAGACGGACAGCCGATGTTCAATAGCGTACAAGCGGTAAACGAAGCCTATCCCGACAAAAAACTTCTCTTTACAGAGGGCTGCAACGAGGGCTACAATTTGGATAGAATTCGAAACGAAGACCCCAAATTGGCAGAGCGTTATGGGAAATCAATGATCAACGACTTCAACAACGGAACAGTAGGTTGGACAGATTGGAACATTTTATTGGACCAAACAGGAGGTCCTAACCACGTAGGAAACCTTTGCTTTGCCCCTGTGCACGGAGACACCAACACAGGAGAATTGACCTTTACACATTCCTACTACTACATCGGTCATTTTTCAAAATTTATCCGTCCTGAAGCCAAACGCATCTCGAGCATTTCTAGTGGAAATCAATTGCTTTCTACTGCCTTTGTGAATCCAGATGGCAGCACAGCCATCGTGGTCATGAATCAAGGAGATACAGCCCGCAACTACAGCATTCAATTGGATGGAAAAACAGCGCAACACAATGCCTTACCGCATTCCATTCAAACCATAGTCATCAACTAAAAACAACCTATACCCATGTCAAAAAAAGTAATTTTTATCGCCTTTGTCGTCTCCCTTGGAGGATTTTTATTTGGATTTGATGCTGGAATCATCTCCGGTGTCATGTCTTATGTTGGACCTGAGTTTGATTTGAACGATGTCCAATCCGGTTGGGTGGTTAGCTCCCCTTCCTTTGCTGCTATGATTGCCATGCTGGTCTCAGGAAGACTGAGTGATGTGGTTGGACGTAAAAAAATATTGATCCTCGTGGCATTCTTATATGCCGTATCCGCTTTGTTTTCTGCTTATGCCCTTTCCTATGAAATGCTGTACATCGCTCGTATGATCGGTGGGTTGGCATTTGGAGCAGCACTCATCCTCGCTCCTACCTACATCGCTGAGATCTCGACCGCTGAAAACCGTGGTAAGCTAGTTTCAATTCAACAATTGAACATCGTACTTGGTTTTTTTGCTGCCTTTTTAAGCAACAATTATTTGAACGAATTGAATACCTCTGGCGAATCGTTTTTAAGCGATGAAAATGTGTGGAGATGGATGTTGGGCTTGGAATTGATCCCTGCAGTGCTCTACTTCTTCTTTCTGTTCTTTGTCCCTAGAAGTCCCCGTTGGTTGTATTCCCAAAACAAAGTAGCAGAAGCCAAAGAAGTGCTCGAACAAATTCA
>DLQL01000058.1:0-9642 GCA_002477565.1 Flavobacteriaceae bacterium UBA7433 | reverse complement strand
ATCATTGGACTGGTCCTCGGAGTATTGCAACAAATCACGGGAATCAATGCCGTTTATTTCTACGCAACCTCTATTTTCAAGCAAACGGGAATGGGAACCAATGCGGCCTTCGAATCCGGTGTTTTGATGAGCCTGATTACAGTGGTTTTTACTTTTATCGCCATCTTTTTGATCGACCGCGTGGGAAGAAGGCCTTTGCTGCTCTTCGGAATTGCAGGGATTGCCATAAGCCTGTCGATTTGTGGCTATGGATTCCAACAAGCGACTTACGAACTAAGTTCGGAGGAAGTTGCGCAATTTAAAGATTTTGACGCCACTGCACTCAACCCCTATGTAGGCAAGCAATACACCGATGATTTGACTTTTAAAAATGACATGAAAGAGGCGCTAGGCTCCCAAACATACGGAAAGAATGAAGGAGACATCTTAGAAGCTGCCACGACCATGAATGCGACATTGGTACTCGTAGGAATCTTAGGATTTATCGCTTGTTTCGCCTTTTCATTAGGCCCTGTAATGTGGGTCATGCTATCGGAAATGTACCCCAATAAATACCGAGGCCTCGCCATTGGAGTGATTGGATTTGTCAATTCCTTTGCCAGTTGGGTCATTCAACAAATCTTCCCTTGGGAACTCTCCAATTTAGGAAATGCGATGAGTTTTTATATTTTTGGGATGATTGCGGCTGTCGGATTTTTTGCCCTCCTAAAAATCCTTCCGGAAACAAAAGGAAAATCTTTGGAACAAATTGAACAAGAACTCGTTCGAGACTGAGAAAAAAGGTGAAAACATACAGTAAAACAATACATAGAACCCGAATAAAAATGAAACGAATTCTCATCATCCTTCTCTGCGCATATTGCATACAGAGCTGTAAAAAAGGAAACGCACAAAAAACCATGAATCCCATTCCCAACCAACCCGCAAAAGTTGAACTGATTCAAGAAAACGGCAAATTTCAACTGCTCGTAAACAAAGCCCCTTTCTACATCAAAGGAGCGGGATTGGAGTTTGGTGACATCCCATCTTTGGCCAAACACCAAGCCAACTCTTTTCGAACTTGGCGTACGGAAAACGGTCAAAAAAGCGGCAAAGAAGTCTTGGACGAAGCCTATAAAAATGGCTTGATGGTCACTATGGGAATCGAAGTAGAAAGAGAACGTCATGGCTTTGACTACGACAATGCGGAAGAAGTAAACAAACAACTGCAACGCATTCGCAAAGAAGTCCTCGACCTGAAAGACCATCCTGCCCTATTGATCTGGGCCATCGGAAATGAATTGAACCACCATTCTAAAAACCCAAAAGTATGGAATGCTGTCAATGAAATTTCGAAAATGATTCACGAAGTAGACCCCAATCACTTGACAACAACCACTTTGGCGGGCATCGCAAAAAAAGAGATTGACCTGATCAAAGAAAGAGCAAACGACATAGACATTCTCTCTGTACAGATGTATGGAGACTTGCCAAACCTTCCCATCTTGATCCGTGATTTTGGATGGACAGGTGCCTACATGGTAACCGAGTGGGGTGCCACTGGCCACTGGGAAGTACCCACCACAAAATGGGGCGCTCCTGTTGAAGAAAACAGTACGGTAAAAGCCGGCAATTATATGAAACGCTACAAAGGTGGGATTGAAGCGGACACACAACAATGCATCGGCTCCTATGTATTCCTTTGGGGAAACAAACAAGAACGAACCCCTACTTGGTACGGTGTCTTCTTGGAAGATGGGCAAGAGACCGAGTCCGTAGATGTCATGCATTATATCTGGAACAAAAAATGGCCAAAAAACAGAACCCCTCAAATCGCATCCTTTGCCCTTGAAAACAAAACTGCCTATGAAAGTGTCACTTTGATTTCTGGTCAAAACTCCCAAGCATTGGCTGTCATCAACGACTATGAAAAAGATGCACTTTCTTACAAGTGGGAAATCTTGTCAGAAAGCGAAGCCAAACAAGAAGGAGGCGATCATGAAGAACGCCCCAAAAGCATCAAAGGTCTTTTCCAAAATGCCGAAGGGGGCGTGTTGGAATTTACAGCGCCTACTCCCGGTCATTACCGCCTGTTTGTATACGCTGATGACGGGCAAGGTCATGCCGCAACTGCAAACATTCCCTTTAAAGTAAAGTAATAAAAAACACGTATTATATAAAAAACACAAACCTCTTTAAAACATTCGTTTTTACAGGGGTTTTTACAAAATACAAACAGATAAAAATGAGCCAAAAACCCATCTACATCGGCGAAAAAAAAGCCTCTTTCTCAAACAAAGAAGTCAAAGGAAGCTTGGGGTCTCTTGAAGGAGAAACCTATTACAAAATAACGAACAACGACAGCATGAGGCCTTTCTTTATGAGTCTTGTCAGCAATTCCAACCATTGGATGTTTGTCGCGAGCAATGGAGGGCTTACTGCAGGAAGAAAAGACAGCAACAACGCGTTGTTTCCTTACTATACAGATGACAAAATTACGGAGTCCTTTGAAATTACGGGCTCTAAAACCCTCTTGCAAATTCACAAAGCTGACAAAACCTTTTTGTGGGAACCTTTTTCCGACAACTATGCAGGGGTTTACAAAACTCAGCGCAACCTGTACAAAAATAGCTGGGGCAACAAATTGATTTTTGAGGAAGTCAACGAAGATTTGGGACTTACCTTTCGCTACCAATGGTCGAGCAGCGATCGTTTTGGTTTTGTTAAAAAAGCCACTTTGTGCAACGACCAAAAAGAAGCGGTTCAAGTTAGTATTTTGGACGGCTTGCAAAACCTACTTCCCTACGGATTGAATTCTGACATGCAAAACAACCGTTCCAACTTGGTGGACGCCTATAAAAAAAGTGAACTTTTGGAAGCCTCTGGACTGGGAATCTACAGTTTGAGTTCTGTCATCGTAGACCGCGCAGAACCCAGTGAAGCACTCAAAGCAAACATCGCCTGGTCCGTAGGATTGGAAACGCCTTCTTATTTGATTTGCTCAAAACAAATCCAACAATTTCGAGAAGGAAAAGAACTCGAAAAAGAAACTGAAATAAGAGCAGAAAAAAGTGCATATTTTGTAAACGCCACCCTCGATCTAGCCGCTGGTAGTGAAAAAACATGGATGCTCGTCGCCAATGTCAACCAAGGTCCTTCTGATGTGGTCGCCATCGCGGCACTTATCAACTCAGAAAACAACCTTTTTGACACCGTTTTGGAAGACGTCGCTGAAGGAACTAGAGAATTGATTGAACTGAATGCAACGGCAGACGGGATCCAATTGACAGCCGACCCACTTCGCGACACACGTCATTTTGCAAACGTGCTTTTCAACAACATGAGAGGCGGTATTTTTGATCACAATTACCAAATCGAACAAGCCTACTTTACAAAATACATTCGGCAAGCAAACCTCGAAGCCTATACAAGAAACCAGACCTTGTTAGAAGGACTTCCAGAGACACTCCCTTTTTCAAAATTGAAAACCTTGGCCGTAGAAAGTAAGGATTCCGACTTTGAACGGCTGACCATGGAGTATTTGCCCTTGAAATTTAGTCGTCGACACGGAGATCCAAGCAGGCCTTGGAACAAATTTTCCATCAACACCAAAAGTGAAATTGACGGGTCGAAAATACTCGACTACGAAGGCAACTGGAGGGATATTTTTCAAAACTGGGAAACCTTGGCACACGCCTATCCTGAGTTCATTGAAAACATGATCCACAAATTTTTAAACGCCACTACTTTCGAAGGATACAACCCTTATCGTGTCACAAAAGATGGGTTTGATTGGGAAACCATTGAACCAGACGATGCTTGGTCGTTTATCGGATATTGGGGAGACCACCAAATTGTCTACCTCCTAAAATTCTTGGAATTTATAGAAAACCACCAGCCGGACCGATTGGCAGAACTATTTGACAAAGACCTTTTTGTCTATGCAAACGTGCCTTACAAAATCAAAAGCTATGCAGAGACACTGAAAGACCCCAAAGACACGATCTCTTTTGACGATGCACTGGACCAAACCATCCGAAATAGAAAAGAAGAATTGGGCGCAGATGGCGCTTTGTTGCGCGCGCAAAACGACACCATTTACAAAGTGAATGGAATCGAAAAACTACTGGCAACAGTCCTCTCTAAAATTTCCAATTTCATTCCAGAAGGAGGCATTTGGATGAACACACAAAGGCCCGAATGGAACGATGCCAACAATGCGCTTGTTGGAAACGGTGTTTCCATGGTGACGCTTTACTACTTGAGACGTTTCCTGAAATTCTTTGAGAAAACCGCTGCACAAGGACTCGGAAAAGAGCTGGCGCTTTCTTCCGAATTGGCTGAATTTTTCAAGGAAATACACCACACCTTTGAACAGTTTCGTGGAAAACTCGACGGAAAAATAACAGATCGTGAACGCAAACAGATTCTCGACGGACTCGGGAAAGCCGGAAGCACATACAGAACAACCATCTACAACTCGAATTTTAGTGGCGACAAAACACAGCTGCCAAAAAGTGAACTCCTACAGTTCTTAAAGCTCGCATTGGACTTTTTGGACCACACCATTGCCGCAAACAAAAGAGCTGACAACTTGTACCATTCTTACAATTTGATGTCGCTTACAAACGATGAAGAAATCCGTATTTCAAACCTCCCAGAGATGTTAGAAGGACAAGTTGCCATCTTGGGATCCAATTGCATTTCTTCCGAAAAAAGTTTGGCGCTTTTGGATGCCTTAAAAGCAAGTGCTTTGTATCGAAAAGACCAATACAGCTATGTGTTGTACCCGGACAAACAATTGCCCATTTACATCCATAAAAACACCATTCCCGCAAAAGACGTGGAAGACTCCGCTTTGTTAAGCCAGCTTGTAAAAGAGGGAAATACACAAATCTTGGAACAAGACCTACAAGGCGTCTACCATTTCAATGGCAACTTCAACAACGCCAACAGTTTGAAAGAAGCCTTGGAAAAACTTCCAGAGCACTTTCAAAAATTGGTAAAAACAGACAGTGCCCAGGTATTCAACACCTTTGAAAACTTGTTTGATCACAAATCCTTCACGGGAAGATCGGGGACCTTTTTTGGTTATGAAGGATTGGGCTCCATCTATTGGCACATGGTTTCAAAACTATTGTTGGCCACGCAAGAGACTGCACTGACTGCGATCCACGCAAAAGAAAGCAAAGACGTTGTTGACGGCTTGGTACAGCACTATTTCGAAATCAACGACGGAATTGGCGTTCACAAATCTCCAGAATTGTACGGAGCCTTCCCGACCGATCCTTATTCGCATACCCCAGCAGGTAAAGGTGCTCAACAACCCGGAATGACCGGACAAGTAAAAGAAGATGTCTTGAGTCGATTTGGAGAATTGGGCATTGCTGTCAAAGAAGGAAAATTAGGATTCAACATTCAACTCTTAAAAGAAGAAGCGTTTTTGAAAACTTCCGAAGTGTTCCGTTACATCGATGTTCACAAAGAAGCCAAAAAAATCTCGTTGAAGCCCAACTCACTTTGTTTTACCTACTGTCAAATTCCAATTGTTTTTCAATTGGCAGACAAAGAAGGCATCGAAGTGCAACAAAGATCGGCATCCGTTGTCAAATTTGACAGCCTTCAACTCGACAAAGAAACGAGCAACAACCTCTTCGAAAGAAATGGTAAAATTGAACAACTCGTAGTTTCCATCAACAAATCATCCCTTCGATAAATGAAAAAGGCAATCCTTCTCTTTTGCAGTGTGTTCCTTCTGTGGAATTGTGCACCGACGACAGTTGAGCATCAACAAGCAGCGGGTTTGGATCCGGAAACAGAAGTGAAAATCGCCGAAATATTAAAACAGATGACGCTGCGAGAAAAAGCAGGGCAAATGTTGAATATTGGATTGCCAACGATTTTAAAAGGAGACTATTGGTCGGAAAGAGACCGTGCCGAATTTGACCCTGTAAAATTTAGAAAATTCATACAAAAAGTCGGCGTGGGGTCCATTCACAATACCCCAGGCTATTTGGCAGATCCCAATGCTTGGTTTCAAATCGTAAAAACAATACAGGATTCGGCCATGCTGAAAACGCGTTTGGGAATTCCCGTATTGTATGGGATAGACAACATACACGGAGCCAATTATATCAAAGGATCTGTGCTCTTACCCCAACAGATTGCCCTTGCGGCAACTTGGAACCGAGCACTGTGTGAAAGAAGTGCTGAAATCACGTCTTATGAGTCGCGAGCAGCCTCTTTGCCTTGGAATTTCAACCCGAACATCGACATCGCTGCAAACCCACTTTGGGGTCGTATCGCTGAGAGTTTTGGCGAAGATCCTTACTTGGTCGCTGAAATGGGCGCTGCCTATACAAAAGGATCGCATGGAACTTCCTTGAAAAACCCGAAACAAACAGCCGTTTGTTTGAAACATTTTATCGGTTACGGTGCCGGTAAAAACGGAAAAGACAGGGCCAATGCACTGATCCCAGAAAACAGTCTGAGACAGTATTTTTTGCCTCCTTTTGAAAAGGCCATTGCCGCCGGGGCGAAAGGTGTCATGATCAGCTCCAACGCCGTCAACGGGATTCCTTGCCACATCAACAAAACCTACATCACCGACATCCTCAAAGGAGAACTCCAATTTCAGGGTGTGGTCATTTCCGATTTCAGCGATGTAGAATTTTTGGTCAAAGCCCATCACAGTGCTGAAAATTTACGAGAAGCGACAAAATTGGCGGTCAACGCAGGTTTGGATTTATTGATGAACCCCTACGATGCGAAGGTCGTTGATCACATCGTAGACTTGGCCAACAACAAGGAAATTTCCATGGCGCGCATTGACGATGCCGTCACACGTGTCCTGCGCCTTAAATTTGACTTGAATTTGTTTGAAGTTCCTTACAGCTCTCCAAAGGAATACCCTGAATTTGCCAGTCAAAAACACAGCGAGGAAAACTATCAAATGGCAAGTGAAGCCATTACTCTTTTAAAGAACAACGAAAATGTGCTTCCTTTAGACGCTTCGAAAAAAGTGTTGGTCACGGGCTATGCTGCTCACTCCATCAACATGTTAAACGGCGCTTGGTCCAGAACCTTTTTGGGAAGAGACACCCGATACAACGACCCGACCAAACTCACGATTTTAGACGCCATCCAAAAAGAAGTTGGCAAGGCAAATCTCAACTACGTCGCAGGAACTAATTACACAGAGGACCTCAACACTTCAACAGCCGTAAAGATGGCAAAAGAGGCGGATTGTATCGTGGTCTGTTTGGGAGAAATTCCAGCCACTGAAAAACCCTCAGACATCAATGAATTGGCATTGCCAAAAGCCCAACAAGAATTGGTCAAAAAACTCGCCGTATACAACAAGCCCCTCGTGCTTGTCTTGGTGCAAGGAAGACCTAGAATTATCAGAGAAATCGAACCGCTCGCAGATGCTGTGGTGATGGCCTATCTTCCCGGAGACGAAGGAGGTCGTGCTCTTTCAGACATTTTGTACGGCAAGACCAACCCAAGTGGAAAATTGCCCTATACTTACCCAAAATATTCTGGAAATGCGCTTCCCTATTTTCACAAAAAGACAGACATAAGAGATGTCAACTGGGCTTTTGACGGTTTTTATCCGCAATACGAGTTTGGGCAGGGGCTTTCCTATACTTCCTTTGCGTATTCAGAGGTGCGTACTGACAAGGACAGCCTGTCAAGTTCAGAAACAATCAACTTTGAAGTAAATGTTCAAAATACAGGAAACCGAGCAGGAAAAGAAGTCGTTCAGCTTTTCCTCAAAGACCTCATCGCTACGGTCTCTCCAGATGTTAAAAGACTGGTCCGGTTTGAAAAAATAAACCTGCAACCTGGCGAAACCCAAACTGTATCCTTTCAATTGCAAGCCAAAGACTTTGCCTCTATTGGATTGGAAAACAAGTGGCTCGTCGAACCTGGAAGTTTTCAACTGACTGTGGGTGGACACCCTAAAAAAAGAATCCAAAAAGAGGTTTTTATAAAAAATTAAAACCCACCTGTAGATAAAAGTCACAGCTGATTTTTTGTTGTTTTTTACAATGATCGTTGCAAAGTTAAAAACTCAAAAATCCTCCCATAAAAGGAGTAACTTGAACCCGCAAACAAACGAATAAAAACACCCTACTTGCTCTTTGTCAATGGAATTGATGAATGCGATGGAAATGGCCTAAAAATCAAAACATACGGCCCCTGTAAAACTTAGCAATAGCTCAGATGCAAGGGACTAAAAACCTTAAAAATCAGATGAAATCCTCCAATCCAAAAATAGCATTCCTAAGTATCCTCTTCCTTTTGGGAATTCTCGGTTCCTGTACCAAAGATTCCGAAATCAGCATCGATACACCAACAACAAAACCTTTGATCCGTTCTTTTTCCTTCTTGGCAAGCAACAACGAACAATTGACTGAAGATGTCTATTTAGATATTAAAGGAAAAACCATAGAAGGGGTACTGCCTTCGTCAAACAATGCGGAAAACTTAATCGCTACTTTTATCTTCGATGGAGCAGCGGTTTACGTTAATGACACCGAACAAGTCAGTGGGCTTAGCCAAAACAACTTCAACGTACCTATCAACTATACGGTTAGGACAGACGATGGCGAAAGTAAATCCTATCGAGTAACGCTTATCAATAAAATAGATGAGCCTGAAGTTGGCGAGATCTCCACAACTTATATCAATACGAATGACGGTTCTCCTATTGTCAGCAAAGAAAATTACCAAGAAGGAAGCATTTCGATCTCCGGCATCTCTCAAGAAGAAGAAGAAGAAGATCTGAGCGATGCCCTCATGAAAATTCGTGGTAGAGGCAACTCTACATGGGGCTTGCACGATAAAAAATCATACCAATTGAACATGGCAGAAAAGACCCGTATGTATGGAATGAAATCGGACAAAAGATGGATTTTTCTCGCAGAACATTCGGACAAAACACTGATGCGTAATAAGATTGCTTTTGAAATGGGATACATTAGCAAGCTAGATTGGACGCCGCAAAGTGTCTATTCCGAAGTGCACCTCAACAATGAGTTCCTAGGAGGCTACCACGTTTGCCAAAAAATAGAACAAGGAAACAACCGTGTCGATGTTGGAGAGACAGGTTATCTTTTGGAAATCGATCAATTCGACAGATTGGATTTTGATGATGTGTATTTTGAAACTGATGAGTTTTTAATCAACATCAAAGCGCCAAAACTAAATTATGGAAGCACCGAATACAACTACATCAAAGAGTGGATAACTGAATTTGAAAACGTGCTAAAATCAAGCACTTTTTCCAACCCAACCCAAGGCTATCAAAAATACATTGATGTGGATAGTTTTGTCGATTGGTATTTGATCAATGAAATTACAAAAAATCAAGATGCTCGAAATTACTCGAGTATTTACCTCAATGTGATTCCTGGTGAAAAAATAAAAATGGGGCCTCTTTGGGATTTTGACTTGGCCTTTGGGAATGTAAATTATTCCGAATGTGAATATCCAGAAGGTTTTTGGGTCAAAGACAATGCTTGGTACCGCAGGCTTTTTCAAGACCCTAATTTTGTAAACAAAGTAAAAACACGCTTTGCCTATTTCCGTTCTCAGCAAGCATTCCTGCTTCAAAGAATTGACTTCTACGCGAGCTACTTAGACGAACTACAACAA
>DLQL01000057.1 GCA_002477565.1 Flavobacteriaceae bacterium UBA7433 | reverse complement strand
CTCTTTGGAGTAGTCGCACTCGCCTTTGTGTTTTTTAAAAACACATGGGTTTCTAAACAAGATGAAGGAAATGAAAAAATGGCACGGATTGCAAAAAACATTGCAGACGGCGCCATGTCTTTTTTAAAGGCAGAATACAAGATACTCTCACTTTTTGTGGTGGCCGTCGCTATTTTGCTCTTTCTCAAAGGAAGTGCAGAAACCGGATCCAATGGAATGGTGGCTGTTTCTTTTATCGTCGGAGCGATTTGTTCTGCTTTGGCAGGTTTTATCGGGATGAAAGTGGCTACCAAAGCGAATGTAAGAACCACCCAAGCAGCGCGTACCTCATTGGGCACTGCTTTGGAAGTCGCCTTTGCAGGAGGCGCTGTGATGGGACTCGGTGTTGTTGGATTGGGCGTATTGGGTCTGAGTGGACTCTTTATGATTTACAGTGCTCAAGGTTGGGCAGTTGGGGAAGTGCTGAACGTGCTTTCTGGATTCTCATTGGGAGCTTCTTCCATTGCCTTGTTTGCCCGTGTGGGTGGAGGAATTTATACAAAAGCGGCAGATGTCGGTGCGGATTTGGTCGGAAAAGTAGAGGCTGGAATCCCTGAGGACCATCCCTTGAACCCTGCGACCATTGCAGACAATGTAGGAGACAATGTTGGAGATGTTGCCGGAATGGGTGCCGATTTGTTTGAATCTTATGTAGGATCCATTATCGGAACCATGGTCTTGGGAGCAATCTACGCTACCTTGCCTGAGTTTTCCGCTGCTTTTAATGGATTGGGAGCTGTTTATTTGCCGATGGTCTTGGCAGCAGTAGGAATAATCATGTCCATTGTTGGAACGTTCTTTGTCAAAGTCAAAGACGGAGGTTCTCCACATGCCGCGCTGAACATCGGTGAATTTGGATCTGCTGCTTTGATGTTGATCGCTTCGTATTTTATCATTCAAGAAATGCTTCCGGCTGCTTGGACCTATAAAGGTATTGACTATTCTTCTATGGGCGTCTTTTGGGCGACCATTACGGGATTGGTCGCTGGCTTGCTGGTAGGAAAAGTAACCGAATATTATACAGGAACTGGAACCAAGCCGGTGAACGCGATCATCGCACAGTCTGAAACAGGAGCGGCTACCAATATCATTGCTGGTTTGGGAGTGGGGATGATGTCAACGGCATTGCCGATTTTATTGATTGCTGCAGCAATCATAATTTCTCACCACTTTGCAGGTTTGTACGGAATTGCAATTGCAGCCGTCGGGATGTTGGCCAATACAGGAATTCAATTGGCGGTAGATGCTTACGGACCGATTTCTGACAATGCGGGAGGGATTGCTGAAATGGCAGAATTGCCAAGCGAAGTTCGCGAACGTACAGACAAATTGGATGCCGTAGGAAATACGACAGCTGCGATTGGAAAAGGTTTTGCCATTGCTTCTGCAGCATTGACTGCTTTGGCTTTGTTTGCGGCATTTATGGAAACTGCCAAGGTAGTGGCCATCGACGTTTCTCAGCCTAAAATCATGGCAGGTCTTTTGATCGGAGGGATGCTGCCTTTTGTTTTTTCTGCCTTGTCTATGAATGCGGTCGGAAGAGCGGCCATGGCCATGATTGAAGAAGTGCGTCGTCAGTTTCGGGACATTCCTGCCTTGAAAGCGGCATTGGAGGTCATGCGAAAATACGATTCAGACATGTCAAAAGCGTCCGATGCAGACCGTGCTATTTTTGATGCTGCCGACGGCGTTGCGGATTACGGGAAATGTGTAGACATCTCCACAAAAGCTTCTTTGAAAGAAATGGTGTTTCCGGGATTGCTAGCGATTGCGGTACCTGTAGCGATTGGTTTTGTAGGGGGGCCAGAAATGTTGGGCGGCCTTTTGGCTGGTGTGACGACTTGTGGTGTCTTGATGGCGATTTTCCAGTCCAATGCTGGAGGTGCTTGGGACAATGCAAAGAAAACCATTGAAGAACAAGGAAAAAAAGGAACGGATGCGCACAAAGCAGCTGTGGTAGGGGATACCGTAGGTGATCCTTTCAAAGATACTTCTGGACCCTCTTTGAACATCTTGTTGAAATTGATGTCGGTTGTGGCTTTGGTGATTGCACCGAGTATTGCCAATTCAGATGCGGTGGCGAACTACGTGCATGAAAAAAACGCACAACAGCCTGCTGTTGAGTTGGTTTTACCAGCTGAAGAAGTTGTCAAGGAAGTTGTTTCTGAAACAAGTACATCTGTTTCTAATGAGCAAATACTTGTCGGAATCAAGAAGGTCTATGCAGTTAAAAGAAAAGAGTTGGAAAGCGTTTCTTAGCAATTTTCAATGTAAAAAAAAAGGTTCTCATCTGATGAGAACCTTTTTTTTTGTTTTTTGTTTTGAGAAAGACTGCTTGAAGGTTTTTTAAAACAAGCCGTGGATGTGGGCATCTACGCGGCCAATGACTTTTCCCAAATCTTCTGGGTTTTCCACAAAGTCGATGTCGTCGACATCGATGATGAGTAATTTTCCTTTGTCGTATTGAGAGACCCACGCTTCGTAGCGTTCGTTCAAACGACTGAGGTAGTCGATGCTGATGGTGTTTTCATAAGCCCTTCCGCGTTTGTGAATTTGCCCCACCAGTGTTTTGATGTCTGCTCGTAGGTAAATCAACAAATCGGGAGGCGTGACCAGGTTTTCCATCAAATCGAACAAGTTGTTGTAGTTGTTGAAATCTCGATTGGTCAACAGGCCCATGGCGTGAAGGTTGGGTGCAAATATTTTGGCGTCTTCGTAAATCGTTCGGTCTTGTATGATGTTTTGACCGCTTTTTTGAATTTCAAGAATTTGTCCAAATCGATTGTTTAAAAAATAGACCTGCAGATTGAAAGACCAGCGCTCCATCTCGCCGTAAAAATCATCCAAATAGGGATTGTCGTCCACGGTTTCAAAATGGGAGTTCCATCGGTAATGGTTTGCCAAAAGCTCGGTGAGTGTGGTTTTTCCGGCGCCTATATTGCCTGCGATTGCTACGTGCATGGATGGATCTTTTTTAAGATTAGGATGCTAATTTAGTCATTTTTATCAATTAAAAAATGATGGCGTTGAATTCCGTCAAAAACATACAGGTCCTTTTTAAAAACAAAAAAACTTTTGATGGAAATTTCTTTCGGAAGCTCGATTTCTTCCCGTCGTGTATTTGAGATTCGGAACAATTCTCCCTTGGAAAATACATAGCGGTATGTGCCTTCAATTTCCAATTGAGTTGCCGAAGGGTCGTGGTGTACATCGATGAGGTTGCCGAGGTAGTCGTAGGTATAGATTCCTTGATCGCTTAGTAAAAAAACAAAGTTGAGATCACTTTTCATATCCCTGACACGTGTATGTGGTAGTGGGGGACTGCTGCTGCTGATGCGATGGGTTTTGGTGTCGTAGTTTTCCAGCTGCTGGGCATCGGCATTGTAGCGCCACAAGTGATGTCCACTGCTTTTCCTAACAAAGGAAACAGTTACTTCAAATGAAATTGTCTCCAATTCATTGAGTCGGTTGTCTAACAAGACCACCGTGTTGAAGTTTCTGTAAAAAACGACAATTTTCAGAGGATTACTGATGTCAACAGAATGGATCTCTCCGAAGCGAAGGTTTGTGTATGTGAAGGTTTTTTGCCCGCTTTCTTTGTGCAAAACCGAGGCGGTTCTGTGGTAGTGGTTTTTAAGAAAATCGACTCCTACATAGTAATCCGTTTGGACGGCTGTAGTTTCCATTAATTGACAGGTGATTTGCCCGCGGCAAAACAGTGAAAAAAACAGGATGGCAAATGTTATTTTTATAGGCATCACAGCAAATTTACAAAACTACAGGTGTTTTCTGCTACGCATTTGATGTTTCTTTGTGCAAGCTGTTTTGGAGGTTTCTTTTGAAGGCTTTGTTCACAGGGAAATGAGCGCTGTATGGTCAATTTTTTATTTTACAGTTGGCCCATTTGGCTGAAGGAAAAACTCTTTTGTACTGCTAAAAATAAAAAACAAAATACTTGTCATATTTTTAAAAAGCACTATATTTGCCTTCGCTAAATGCCACGGTCTGGTAGTTCAGCTGGTTAGAATACCTGCCTGTCACGCAGGGGGTCGCGGGTTCGAGTCCCGTCCAGACCGCGAAAAGCACCTCAATAGAGGTGCTTTTTTTGTTTTATTTTAGTGCATGCCCTTTTAAAGGGATTGCTTGTAGATTTTGTATGTTAATTTTTCAACAATCTCCTTTTCGTATTTCAATGATCTTGAAACTTGTATTCGGTGTTTTTTATGAATCTCTGTAAAAACGTACTCTTGCATTTTCGGCCAATTCTTTTTCTGTCATTTTAGGATAGGTTACCAAGGCATCTTTGGTAAATGTTTTTCTGTTGAATAACTTGTCTAGTTTGATTTCAAAACTTTCCAATCTGGGGTGCTTGCCAATGGGGTAATAAATGGAAACATCTTTCTTTTGGTCAATTCGATAAGCTCAGTTGTTTGCTTGTGCTTCGCTTTTTGAGCCAAATATTGACCATTCTGTCAATGTTGCCCACAGGGATTTTTCTCCATCATTGATTAATAGGATCAATAAAAACTAACATTTTGTAAATACTCCTCATTAGTTAGATTGTTATAGTTCAGTAAATCAGATACTTGTGATTTTGTTTAAAAAAAAAAGACTTTTTTTTTATTATGCAGATAGATTGCATAGGTTGGGTTTATCATTGTTACTGATAAATTAATATTCGTAATCCCCATCTAACGTGCCGACGAACAAAAATGCCCTCATTCGTTACCAAACTTTAAATACTTGTTTTTCCAATCCTGGAAGGAACTATTTTATTGAAGACTTGTTGGAGGAATGCAACAAAGCCATTGTCGCACAGAAACCGAGTGCAATCGGGATTCAGAAGCGGCAACTCTTTGAGGACATCAAATTTATGGAGAGTTCTCTCGGTTGGAACATTCCCTTAGAGCGCTGTAAAAGTGGGAAAAGAATTTTTTACCGCTATTCAGATCCAAAATTCTCGATCAATAATTTTCCTATGAGAGTCTCTGAGCTCGATAAAATCAAAGCAGCTATTAAGGTTTTACAGCGTATTAAAGGGGTTCCTAAGTTTCATTGGGTTCAAGAGTTGTATTTAAAATTGGATGAGACTTTTTTTGAGCAATTTGACAGTCCTAAATGCATCGATTTTGAAAACAACGATCATTTGAAAAGCATCGACGTTTTAGGCGATTTGTTTCAGGCCATCTTAAAAAAGCAGGTTTTAAAAGTTTCCTACCAAACTTTTAAGCAATCAAAGGCTCAGACATGCATCTTGCATCCCTACTACCTCAAACAGTATAACAACCGTTGGTTTTTACTAGGAAAAAACCCCGATTTTGAGACCTTTACCAATTTCGCTCTAGACCGCATTGTCTCGTTTGAAGAAGTGGATCTTCCTTTTTTGAACACGAAGATAAATTTTGAATTGTATTTTGATGATATAATTGGAGTTACTGTACCTGTGGAGGCTGAGCTCACAAAAATCATCTTGCATGCCAATCCTAGTTTGGCGCCCTACATTCAAACCAAACTCATTCACGCTTCCCAAAAACGATTATCGCTGAGTGAAGAAGGTTTGTTGTTTTCTATTGAGGTCTTTCCAAATTATGAGCTGGAGAAAAATATCCTCTCTTTTGGAGAAGAGCTCGAAGTACTAGAGCCAAAATCCTTGCGTGATAAATTGCAAGATCGTGTTTTTAAGATGATTCAAAAATACGACGAAATCCATGTTGCTGCAGTTTTGAGGGATTCAGAAAAAAAGTCTTGAATTTATTGACAAAGGCTGCGGATGGTTATTTCAATGAAAAGAGTTTTTTAGTTTGGGGGAATTGAAGCCTCTTAGGCGCTTTGCGCCAAGCATTTGAAAATCACCGAAATTGTGCTTTATTTCTAAAAAACATCCTAAAATCGCTTTTTTAAGTCAATAAACTGGTGTCAGAATTTTACTTTGTTTTATGCTTTGTCTTAATGGGTTTGGGCTAGTTTCTAAAATATTATCAAGAGTTTCTATTTCAAATCCGCTAGTATCTTTTAGAACAGTTAGATTTTTCCATAAAAACATATCGGTAAGAACTTCGCCATAGTTGTTGCTATTACATGCGGTTTACCGATCATAGAGAAACACATTTCCCTAAGAAACTATCCCGCATAGTTTGATTCAAATTTTAAATCACTTTGACATTTGGGGGAAAGGGGATAATAGTTTTAACTGTTTAGGGTTTTCCAATGCTGATTTGGAGTAGTCACATTTTTGTCAGTGAATGATAGGACCGGCCATCCTTTAGATTCTCTAGAAAAGTTTTCTTCCATGTGTCTTTCCGTGCAAGACTGCTCCGATGAATTTATTATACTAAGGTTTTGTGTTAGGGCACTAGGTGGGTAGTTTTGAATCCTTCAATTAGGGAAAAGCACTTGCTGATATAAGCGGTTCGCTGTTTCTCTTAAGGTTTGTTTACGAAATACTCGAAAATTCCATCTCATTTTTCAATTAAAAGATCGCTTTTTGCATTTCTTCTGTTGAAGACTTTTGGACAAGAGCACATCTAACTGTGTCTTTTTTTAGCAGCATTTTTTTTTGGGGAGAGATAATTATTGTGATCAATTTTTGAATGCATGATTGCTACTACAAGCAATCCTATAAGGTTGAAAAAGAAGCCGAGCAGAAATCCTATGGTGACACTTCTTCCTTTTTCTTTGGATGTATAGCTACCTATCAATCCAGTTGCAATCGAGAGTAATAAGTAATGGAACATTTGAATTTTAATTAATTTTTGCAATAATAAAACACATCTATGCAGTCTATGTGCATAATAAAAAGTAATTTTACTAAAAATATCGATAAAGAATGCCAAATACTAAAAATGCACTTATTCGTTATCAAACTTTGGACAATTGCTTTTCCAATACCGTCCGCAAGTTTTACATTGCTGATTTGTTGAATCACTGTAATGCTGCTCTTCTTGCTTACGATTCCAATTCTGATGGGATCCGCAAGCGACAACTCTTTGAAGACATCAAGTTTATGGAAAGTGTTCAGGGATGGAACATTCCCCTAGAACGTTTTAGAGACGGTAAAAAGGTTTTTTACCGTTATTCCAATCCAAAATTTTCAATCAAATACGAGCCCATCAATGTCGTGGAAGCTGAACAGGTGAAAGCGGCACTCCTGGTGTTTCAGCGTATCAAAGAAATT
>DLQL01000041.1 GCA_002477565.1 Flavobacteriaceae bacterium UBA7433 | reverse complement strand
GCCGTTTCGGCCATGGCCAAGGTATAATAGGTAGCTACCAAGGTCTCCGATTTGAAAAAATCCAATTCCTTGACGGGGATGCCCTTTGCTTTTATTTTTTCAATACTGTTTAAAAAATCCTCTTTTATCTGAGGGTCGATCGCTTCACTCTCGACAAAGTTTTTAAAGTAACCCACTGAAGTCAGTTCCGATCCACTTGTAGAAGTGAGTTCTGGAACATCCTTGGAGTCAATCGTTGTTTGGTCTTTGGCGTCTTTTCCGCTCAGTGCGTTTAAGACAATTCGGATGTCTTCGATGGATGTTGCCAAAGGCCCCACACAATCGGTAGAAGAGGTATAAGCCATCAGACCGAAACGCGATATCCGCCCGTAGGTGGGTTTCAATCCATATATTCCATTGTATCCTGCCGGTTGTCGAATGGACCCTCCGGTATCGCCTCCAATAGAAAAAACCGTGTAGTTTTTGGCGACATTGACTGCAGAGCCACCACTAGATCCTCCGGCAACCAAAGCGGGTTCTACCGCATTTTTTACAGCACCGAAAATAGTGTTTTCGCTCGAAGACCCGTGTCCAAAACTGTCACAGTTTTCTTTGACCAAGGGAATGGCTCCCAAATCCAATAATTTTTGAATCGCAGTTGCCGTGTAGGCAGATTTGTAATTTTTTAGCAAATCGGAAGAAGCGGTCGTAACCGTTCCTTGAAGCATGTACACATCTTTGATTCCAAAAGGAATCCCTTCCAACAGTCCGATGGTTTCACCACGTGCAATTTTGGCATCTACTTTGGCTGCCAAATCCAATGCCGTTACATCCAACAAAGAATTGACGGTGTTGTGGGTGTTTTTGGCCAAACCGGTTAGTTTTTCTTGTACCAACGCCGTACAACTTATCTCTTTGGACAGCAGTTGCTTGTGTATCTTTTTGATCTGTGATTCCATACTAGTCTTCTATAACTTTAGCAACGACCAAATACCCGTTTTTTTCTTTGGGGAAATTTTCTCGGATGATTTCCTTTTCCAAATCCGTACTTTCTTCCACCACATCCGCTCTTAAGGAGGACACAGAAACCGCGTGAATCTCAACATTTTGCAAAGAATCATTGGCAGTCGGATGCGCATTTTTAATCAGCTCAAACAGTTGGTTCACTGCTTCTGACGGCTGGGCTCCTTTGATACTCGACAAGATGTCGACTGTCATTATTTTACTCATGTCTCTTGGATAGTTTTGAAAATCGCACTTATAAGCTGCCAAAATTACAAAAGTTTTGGCGGAGTTGGAAGGGAATGGCTTGAAAATTAGAATGCGGTTTTTTCTAGACTTCCTAGAAGGAAAGAAGCGCAGACACCTCTTACAAAAAGTCACATTCCAATCCGTTTGCTAGATTGAAACTACCGACAGCTATCTGGAAAAAAGTTTGTAAAAGACGCAACAGGAAACGGGCTTTTACAGAATTCCAATCAACGGGTAGGTAAAAATCGCAAAGCACCCCAAAAGCCTTCCTTCAATTTCACAAGCCCTCCCCGACAAGTTCTTTTTCCAAGCCAATAAATGCAAAGTTCTAAAAACACAATAGAAGACCTTAACAACAGGAGTGTGTTGGTGTTTATTTTGACATAAATGACGGTAGCTAGCCAGGTCGTTCGAAATCGAAATAAAAACTAGTTTTTTAAAGTCTCATTTTTTGACCTTATCCTTTCAAAATTGACGTTTTAATACAATTTCACTCTTTAAAAACAGCCTCTCTAAGGCGTTTGCGTATTCTCAAAAAAATCAAACAAACAAAAAACAGCTCCTGTCTGTTTTAAGCCGTTTTTAAGCCTTTTAAGACACTTTTTCATTTATCAACATTTTTAGAAGTTGTAAACACACCCTCCGTTACAACTGTCTATTTGTTTATATTTGTACGGGTCGTTTTGAAAAACACCCCCAAACCATTTTAAAAAACCGTACAAAATCATGAGCGAAGAAAACAAGCAACAGTATTCAGCGGATAGCATCCAAGCCCTCGAAGGAATGGAGCACGTGAGAATGCGTCCCTCCATGTACATCGGAGATGTGGGCGTACGAGGACTCCACCATTTGGTCTACGAAGTTATTGACAACTCTATTGACGAAGCTTTGGCTGGACATTGCGACAACATCCATGTATATATCAATGAAGACAATTCCATTACCGTTCAAGATGACGGACGTGGAATCCCTGTGGGCATGCACAAAAAAGAAGGCGTTTCGGCTTTGGAAGTGGTGATGACCAAAATTGGTGCCGGTGGGAAATTTGACAAAGATTCTTACAAAGTTTCTGGAGGATTGCACGGTGTCGGGGTTTCTTGTGTGAACGCCTTGTCAGACCACCTGAAAGCGACCGTATTTCGAGAAGGAAAAATCTGGGAACAAGAATACGAAAGAGGAAAGTCTTTGTACCCCGTAAAACAAGTGGGAGAAACCGACAAAAGAGGAACGGAAGTTACCTTTACTCCGGACAAATCCATCTTCCAACAAACCACCGAATACAACTACGATACCTTGGCAGCACGTTTGCGAGAACTCGCTTACCTAAACAAAGGAATCACGGTGATTTTGACGGACAAACGCAACTTTGACGACGAAGGAGTTCCCCTTACAGAAACGTTCCACAGCACAGAAGGGTTGAGTGAATTTGTAAAATACCTAGACAGTACTCGAGAACAATTGACCGCAAATATCATTTCTATAGAAGGGGAGAAAAATGGCATCCCTGTGGAAGTAGCCATGGTTTACAATACCTCCTATTCTGAAAACCTTCATTCCTACGTAAACAACATCAATACCCACGAAGGAGGAACCCACTTGTCTGGTTTCCGAAGAGGACTCACAGGTACCTTGAAAAAATACGCCGACAATTCGGGTTTGTTAAAAAACTTGAAATTTGAAATCGCTGGAGATGATTTCCGCGAAGGATTGACAGCCATCATTTCGGTAAAAGTACAAGAACCTCAATTTGAGGGACAAACGAAAACAAAACTTGGAAACCGAGAAGTTTCGGCTGCGGTCTCCCAAGCCGTTTCGGAGATGTTGACCGACTATTTGGAAGAAAACCCAAACGACGCAAAGACCATTGTTCAAAAAGTCATCTTGGCTGCTCAAGCAAGGCACGCTGCCCGCAAGGCCCGTGAAATGGTGCAACGAAAAACCGTCATGTCCATCGGTGGTTTGCCTGGAAAACTGTCAGATTGCTCTGAAACGGACCCCGAACAATGTGAAATCTTCTTGGTTGAGGGAGATTCAGCAGGTGGAACCGCCAAACAAGGACGTGACCGAAATTTCCAAGCAATTTTACCCCTGCGTGGAAAAATCCTAAACGTTGAAAAAGCCATGCAGCACAAAGTCTTTGAAAACGAAGAAATCAAAAACATGTTCACTGCCTTAGGTGTCACCATCGGAACCGAAGAAGACAGCAAAGCCTTGAACTTGACAAAGCTTCGCTACCACAAAGTAGTCATCATGTGTGATGCCGATGTCGATGGAAGTCACATTGCCACTTTGATTTTGACCTTCTTCTTCCGCTATATGAGAGAGATGGTAGAGCAGGGCTATGTATACATTGCCACGCCGCCGCTGTACCTTGTAAAAAAAGGACAAAAAAGAGAATATGCTTGGGATGACGACCAACGCGATTTGATTGTTCAAAAAATGAGTGGAAGCGCAACCATACAGCGCTACAAAGGTTTGGGAGAAATGAATGCAGAACAATTGTGGGACACCACAATGAATCCTGAGTTCAGAACTTTGAGACAAGTAATCATCGACAGCGATGTAGAAGCCGACAGGGTTTTCTCCATGTTGATGGGCGATGAAGTACCCCCTCGTAGAGACTTTATCGAACGAAATGCAAAATATGCAAACATAGACGCCTAAGCCGTTAAAGACAGATTTGAAAACCACTTGGCAACGAGTGGTTTTTTTCAAAAACAAGGAAAGCACTCTCAAAAAAAGAAAAAACAATTCAGAAGATAAATTCGTATTTTTGCGGCCGATATTTTCGAAATCAAAAGAACAAATTAAAACCTTAAAATAAATTGAATATGAAAGTTACCGTTGTTGGAGCAGGAGCTGTCGGCGCAAGTTGTGCCGAGTACATTGCTATCAAAAATTTTGCATCAGAAGTTGTCATCGTAGACATCAAAGAGAATTTCGCTGAGGGAAAAGCCATGGACCTCATGCAAACTGCCTCATTGAATGGTTTTGACACGAAAATCACAGGAAGTACAAACGACTATTCCAAAACTGCCAACAGCGATGTGGCGGTTATCACGAGTGGAATTCCTAGAAAACCAGGAATGACCCGAGAAGAATTGATTGGCATCAATGCGGGAATCGTCAAATCAGTGTCTGAAAACCTGATCAAACATTCTCCCAACGTTATTCTGATTGTAGTGAGCAACCCGATGGACACCATGACCTACTTGGCACACAAAGCAACCGGACTCCCAAAACACCGCATCATCGGAATGGGAGGCGCCTTGGACAGTGCTCGTTTCAAATACCGATTGAGTGAAGCGCTCGGAGCACCCGCTTCGGACGTAGACGGCATGGTGATTGGAGGACACAGCGATACCGGAATGATCCCACTGACAAGGCTCGCAACCAGAAACTCAGTGCTGACAAGTGAATTCCTGTCAGCAGAAAAATTGGACGAGGTCGCAAAAGCCACCATGGTTGGAGGAGCCACCCTTACCGGAATGCTGGGGACTTCTGCTTGGTATGCTCCAGGAGCTGCTGTTTCTGCTATGGTTCAAGCGATCGCTTGTGACACAAAAAAAATATTCCCGTGCTCTACTCTCTTAGAAGGTGAATACGGATTGCAAGACCTGTGTATCGGAGTTCCCGTTGTACTTGGGAAAAATGGAATTGAAAGCATTGTAGAAATTCAACTCAACGAAGCAGAAAAAACCAAATTGACAGCCAGTGCTGCCGCAGTCCAAAAAACAAACGGCTTGTTGACTCACTAACAACCCGTTTCCAAAAAGTCTAAAAAACCCCTTTTTGGGGTTTTTTTATGCCTTCAATTCAAAGCTTCTTAAAATCCTTCCAATGAATTTTGTGATGTTTTTTTTGATTGTGTTAAAAAAATACATATATTTAAAATGTAAACTTCTTGCAACATCAGTCGAAGATTGAAATTGAAACAGCCATAATTCGATACCGATTGCAAAAAACAAAAAATCCCTCCCCCATTTTTATTTTATTAAAGTGAACGCACTGTAAAGACGTCGTTGTCCAAAAATTATAAAAAACAAGCAACGTTGCCTCTTTTTCAATGTGACTGGATGGAACCCACAAAGGAAACTTTGTAGGTCTTCTATCTTCGAAAACCTACGAATTCCATCTGCGTTCGTTTTCTAAAACATCCTCCTACACAACATCTTTGGAATTGCACGTCTCTAAAGAAAATTTGAACACCACTATTGACCTAACAATTAAAACCCTAAAAACCATGAAAGCAATTTACTCCGCTCTATTTTTCGTTTTTTTTACCTCTTTGACCCAAGCACAAAATGCTTTTATTACCCAATGGCAAACCTCCTCTAATGTCGATGGCCACCCTTACGTCACCATTCCTACCCATCTCAATGAAACCTATAATTACGATGTGGATTGGGGAGATGGAACTACTTATACCAACCAAATCGGCGATGCCACACATGTCTATGCCTCATCAGGGACCAAAACCGTGACCATCACTGGAGGTTTTCCAAGAATCTATCTCAACAGCGGGTTGGAAAGTCCCAAAATAACCTCCATCGACCAATGGGGAACAGGTACATGGACCTCCATGGAAAATGCTTTCTACGGCGCCGAAAATCTTGTCATGACAGCTACGGACAGCCCCGACCTGTCTCTAGTGACTTCCATGGAAGAGATGTTTAGAAATGCCCTTATATTTAACGGAGACATCAGCGGATGGAATACAAGTAATGTGACAACCATGATTGGTATGTTTTACGATGCCAAGGCTTTTAATCAAGACATCGGAGGGTGGGATACAAGCAAGGTGACAGACATGAAAAGTATGTTTAAAAATGCCTATGTTTTTAGACAAGACATCGGGAGTTGGAATGTATCAAGTTTGACCAATGCGGTAAATATGTTTAGAAATGCCCGTAAATTTAACGGAGACATCAGCGGATGGGACACCTCTTCGGTCACTGACATGAACTCTATGTTTAATGGAGCATACGATTTTAACCAAGACATCAGTGGATGGAATACCCTTTCGGTCACTAACATGACCTTTATGCTTAGAAGAGCATTGGATTTTAACCAAAACATCAGTGGATGGAATACAAGTAATGTGACAACCATGGTTGGTATGTTTTACGATGCCAAGGCTTTTAATCAAGACATCGGAGGGTGGAATACAAGTAATGTGACTAACATGAATAGTATGCTTAGAGGTACCGAGGATTTTAATCAAGACATCGGGAGTTGGGATGTATCAAGTTTGACCAATGCGGTAAATATGTTTAGAGATGCCGCTGTTTTTAACCAAGACATCGGAGGGTGGAATACCTCTTCGGTCACTGACATGAACTCTATGTTTAGAGATGCCGATGTTTTTAACCAAGACATCGGGAGTTGGAATGTATCAAGTTTGACCAATGCGCCCAATATGTTTCTGGGTGTTACCCTCTCTTCCGAAAATTACGATGCCCTGCTCGCCGGATGGGCAGCTCAGACGCCGCTTCAAGCAGGAGTGATTTTTCACGGTGGGAACAGCAAGTATTGTGCCAACGGAGGATCAAATCGTGCGGTGCTGATTGATACACACGGATGGAGCATTACAGATGGTGGCGCGTGT
>DLQL01000084.1 GCA_002477565.1 Flavobacteriaceae bacterium UBA7433 | reverse complement strand
TATTACTAAAAAAAACCGTTTTTCCAAAAAGAAAAACGGTTGCATCTCTAAAAGATAAATATGCTATTTGTTTTTGTTGGCCCCCTTGATGTATTTTTCCAAAGCCATGGTCATCGAAGGAGTTTCGGGGGAAGGCGCCTGAATGTTGATTTTCAAACCCGCTTCTGAAGCAGCTTTAACTGTGCTGTTTCCAAAAACAGCAATGCGGGTGTCATTTTGTTTGAAATTTGGAAAATTTTGAAACAAGGAATCAATACCCGAAGGGCTAAAGAACACCAAGATGTCGTAAAACACATTTTCCAAGTCTGACAGGTCGCTGACCACCGTTTTGTACAAATTGATGCGCGTCCAGTTCACTTTCAAATCGTTCAAGGTTTGAGGAACCAAATCCTTTAACTTATCTGAGGAAGGCAAAAGGAAATTTTCTGTTTTGTGCTTTTTGATCAATTTCCCCAACTCAGGAAAGGTTCTTTGACCAATATAAATTTTGCGTTTTCTGTAAACCACGTATTTTTGAAGGTAAAAAGCAACGGCTTCAGACTGACAAAAATACTTCATGTCGTCAGGAACTTTGAAGCGCATTTCTTCAGCAACTCTAAAAAAATGATCCACAGCATTTCTACTTGTAAGAATAACGGCTGTGTAAACTTTCAAATCAATTTTATGAGCTCTGATTTCCTTGACAGAAACACCCTCTACGTGAATAAAAGATCTAAAATCGATCTTCACTTTCTGTTTTTCTGACAAATCAAAATAGGGGGAGTGTTCTTTTGGCTCGGGTTGTGAGACCAATATCGTTTTCACTTTCATACAGTTGCATTTATTCAATTGCTATCTTGACGAAAACCAATAGCGGTGATATTTCAAGAGCGCAAAGGTACAAAATAAAATAAAATAAACCGCTCCTAGAAATTCTTTTGTTAAATCCTTGCACAACCAGAAGCCACCTCGCGGAAAAGCACAACATTGCACAACACAATGTGAGTTTGTAAAAGAAGTTGCTCTCAGGGAATGCATACACAAGAAGTATTAAAAAAGGCAAGCACAGCAGCAAGGCCGCTTTTAAATAGCTGCTCTTGTACAAATAGTAGTCTTTGAACAAATCAGGAGATCCAAACAACAGCGCCACACCAAGTCCCAATGCATACTGAACAAAAAAGTAGCCGGTTAGCAGCAAAAAAAGTTGGCCAAAAAGAAGAAAAGACAAGTCTTCCACCAGACCTGACTTTTCAAAAATCAAAAAGACAAAAAGAGTTCCAACAAGAAGTTGTAGCAAAGAAAGTGCCCTGTAAAAAAAAACGTTGGATTCCGTCAATTCATTGGAGTAGACTAAAAAATACTTTTTTGAAAAAAAGCAGGTTCCCAAAGCAAACAGTCTTTTGGGGGAAATGGCATTTAAAATGGCCAACAAGCCAAAAATGACGACGAAGACAAGGGTCAACCAATCCGGATTTTGCAGTACTTTTTCAACTCCAATGTTCATGGCCAATAGATCAAAGTAAAAAAACAGGTTTGTAAAATCATTCTAGCGAAAATAGCAATAAAAAATCATACATTTGTAACCTATTTTAATTTTATAACATGTCTGACACGCTTGTCATCATTCCTACCTTGAACGAAATTGAAAACATCAAGGCGATTGTTTCAAAAGTTTTGGAACAGCCGAAAAAATTTGATGTTTTGGTTGTGGACGATGCCTCCAAAGACGGGACTCCTGAAGCTGTTTTGGAGTTGATGGCACTGCATACAGACCGCTTGTTTTTAGAAAGAAGAGTGGGAAAGAAAGGATTGGGAAGTGCGTATATTCATGGGTTCAAATGGGCCTTGAAAAAAGACTATCTCTACATCCTGGAAATGGATGCTGACTTTTCTCACAATCCAAAAGATTTGATCAGGCTGTACAAGGCCTGTACCGAGGGAGGAGCAAAACTATCCATTGGGTCTCGGTATATCAATAACAATGTCAATGTGGTAAATTGGAACATCAAGAGGTTGTTGCTTTCTTATTTCGCCTCCAAATACGTGCAATTGATTACCCGAATCCCCCTCTTCGACACAACTGCAGGTTTTGTTTGCTACCACAGAGATGTGCTAGAAGCAATCGACCTAGACAATATCAAATTTGTCGGATACGCATTTCAGATTGAAATGAAATTCAAAGCTTGGAAGCGCAAGTTTCCCATCAAAGAAGTTTCCATCGTATTTACAGACCGCACCAAAGGAACTTCCAAAATGTCAAATTCAATTATTTTTGAGGCCGTCATTGGCGTCATTCAATTACGCCTAAGAGGAATCTCTTAAAAAAGACACCCAATGCTATGAACACAACACTTATAAAAAACGCCCAAATTGTCAACGAAGGGGTCATTTTTCAGGGAGACCTCCTTATTGAAGGTGACTTCATTTCAAAAATTGGAAGCGATCTAAAGGCGCCCGCTCATGCAAAAATAATAGATGCCAAAGGCAAATACCTTCTCCCAGGAGCCATCGATGATCAGGTTCATTTTAGAGAACCCGGTCTGACACACAAGGCAACCATCGCAACCGAAAGCAAGGCCGCCATCGCTGGAGGAATCACCACGTTTATCGAAATGCCAAACACCGTTCCCCAAGCGACCACTCAAGAAGAACTGGAGAAAAAATTTGAGATAGCCAACAAGACTTCTTATGCCAATTACTCTTTTATGTTTGGAGGCACCAATGACAATTTAGAAGAATTGTTAAAAACGGATCCTGAAAAAGTAGCAGGCATCAAACTCTTTTTAGGTTCTTCTACTGGAAACATGCTAGTGGACAACGAAGAGGTGCTGAAAAAAATATTTTCTTCTACCCAAATGTTGATTTCTGTACATTGTGAAGACGAAGAAACCATAAGAAAAAATTTAAAGAAACACATAGCGC
>DLQL01000025.1 GCA_002477565.1 Flavobacteriaceae bacterium UBA7433 | reverse complement strand
CATCGGATGTCGTTCTGCACTCATTTCTTTCATACGGTCATTTCTCAAAATTTTGGAAGCGAGTGTGGTGTCCGTTATAGTTGGTGCAATCGCATTGATTCGAATGTGTGGTGCAAATTCTGCCGCCAAAGATTTTACCAATCCCTCTACGGCCCCTTTGGCTGCAGCAATACTGGCGTGAAATGGCATGCCCATCTTTACGGCCACTGTACTAAAAAGCAAGGCGCTCGGATGCTTTCCTTTTTTCAAAACCGGCGCGTATTTTTGCATAACGCGAACAGCTCCCATCACATTGATTTCAAAATCATCTCTAAAATCATCCGCTTGCAAACGACCAAAAGGCTTGAGATTGATGCTCCCTGGACAATATACCAAGGCATCCAAAGCTTCCAAATCAGGCAAATTGTCTGACAAGACATCGCACAAATGTTGTTCTAAGTTTTCGTGTGACAAATCCAAAGGCGATCGACTCATTGAAATCACTTTTGTGTTGGGCACTAACAAATCGACAAGGGCTTTGCCGATTCCTTTACTGCCTCCAACGATTAAGATTGTTCTCATTATATATGGATATTTAATTAACACTGTAAATTTACATTATTTTTGTTTAACTTATGCGTAAATATGTTAAACATTTTGTATTTTTGTTTCAAACAATCAAATTATGGCTACAAAAATAAAAATAGACGAACACAAATTGGTTTCAAAGTACATTGAAACTGTCTTGGATCATGGAAAAAAACCAGCATCTATACATAAGTTTTGCAAAGAACTGGATATTGAAGAAGGAGTTTTTTACGGTTACTTTGGCAATTTTGAAAAATTAGAAAGGAGAATTTTTTCGCTCTTTCTAGAAAATTCGTTGGAACTACTTGCCAAAAACGAAGATTTCAAAGATTTCGATGCTCGCAACAAAGTGTTGAGCTTGTATTTTACCTTTTTTGAAATACTTACAGTAAACAGGAGTTATGTTCTTATGGCATTGAATCAAAATGGCAGTACTTTAAAAAACATGGGCACACTGAGCGGTTTGCGAACCCATTTTAAAAATTTTATCAAAACCCTTGACATCGAAACGATTGACTTCAAACAAGAAGGAATTGAAAAAATACAAGAAAAAGGCAGGGAAGAATTCTTTTGGCTGCAATTATTAATTACCCTAAAATTTTGGATGGAAGACAGTTCCCCATCCTTTGAAAAAACAGATGTGTTGATTGAAAAAAGCGTTCAAGCAAGTTTCGACGCCATGAACACACAGCCGGTCAAAAGCTTTATAGACCTCGGGAAATTTATCGTCAAAGAACGCATGAATTTTAAACTCTAAGAAATTGCTATGAAAACCATCGACCACATCCCCACTTCCAAAATACAACGCGCCTCAAAACTGGTTCAAACAGGCGCCAAAATAGGCGTCAACTACGTAAAATTTTATGGAAACAAACTGGTACAATCGGAAGAAGAAGCCAAAGAAAAGTTAAACGAATCGAATGCTGAAGACATCTACAATGGCTTAAAGACAATGAAAGGAAGCGCTTTGAAAGTAGCCCAAATGCTGAGCATGGAAAAAAACATTTTGCCAAGAGCTTATGTTGAAAAATTTTCATTGTCTCAATTCTCAGTCCCACCCTTGTCTGCGCCGTTGGTAGTCAAATCTTTCAAGAAGTACTTTGGGAAACACCCTTACGAAATTTTTGATGATTTTAATTTGGAAGCAGTCAATGCAGCGAGTATCGGACAGGTTCACAAAGCAGAATACAAAGGAGAAACCTTGGCTGTAAAAATTCAATACCCAGGAATTTCCGACAGCATTTCTTCCGATTTGGCATTGGTCAAACCCATTGCTATCAAGATGTTCAATATCAAAGGAAAAGACTCTGACAAGTATTTTGAAGAGGTGGAAGAAAAACTGACAGAAGAAACGAACTACCACCTCGAATTCCAACAAAGTGAAGAAATCGCTGCTGCCTGTGGGCACATTCTCAACTTAAAATTCCCTACCTACTACAAAACACTTTCCACAGAAAGAATTTTGACAATGAGCTGGATGGAAGGCTTGCATTTGTCCGAGTTTACTCAAAAACCTTTTGCCGCTGACATTGGAAACCAACTTGGACAAGCTTTGTGGGATTTCTACATGTACCAAATTCACAGCCTAAAAAAAGTACATGCAGATCCACATCCTGGCAATTTTCTGATCAGTCCAAAGAACGAGTTGATCGTCATTGACTTTGGATGTATGAAAACCATTCCAGAAGATTTTTACGTACCTTACTTTGAATTGGCAAAAAAAGAGAACATTGACAATCCGGATGTTTTTGAAAACAAACTATACGAACTCGAAATTTTAAGACGCGACGATTCCCCAAAAGAAATTGTATTTTTCAAAGCCTTGTTTCACGAAATGTTGAGTTTGTTTACCCAACCCTTCCAAGAAGAATACTTTGATTTTTCTGACGGTGATTTTTTTGGAAAAATTGCGGACTTGGGAGCCAAGTACGCCAAAAGTGCGGAACTCAAAGACATGAATGGCAATCGGGGATCCAAGCATTTCATCTACATCAACAGGACCTTTTTTGGTCTCTATAATTTGATGCATGACTTAAAAGCCCAACGGGTAAAAATCAACAACTACTAAGACAAATCTCTATGGTTCTCTTCGACAAAGCAAAAATAAAAGGGCTTCCTTACCTTGAAAAAATAAATTTGGTCAACAGTGCCACCGGATACAAATCTGCCAACCTGATTGGCTCTTCTTGCAGCAACGGCACAACCAACCTGGCTGTGTTCAGCTCGGTGACCCATTACGGATCCAGCCCAGCTATTTTTGGTTTTGTGCTAAGACCTACAACGGTCGCGAGAAATACATATGACAATATCAAAGAAACAGGTATCTTTACACTCAATCCTATTTTTGAGTCGATTGTAGAAGACGCTCACCACACTTCTGCAAAATACCCAAAAGAAGTTTCCGAATTTGACAGAACTTCCTTGGAAGCCGAATACAAAGAAGGTTGGTCAGCGCCTTTTGTAAAAGGTGCCCCCATTCAGCTCGCCATGCGGTATTTGGAGGAACACCATATCAAAGCCAATGGAACGCTCTTGGTCTTAGCAGAAGTAGAAAGACTGTACGTAGAAGAAAGCCTTCTCGAAGAAGACTTGTTTATCAACTTGAGTAAGGGCAATATCGCGGCCATCAATGGACTGGACGGCTATGCCATCCCAAAAAGCCCGAAAAGACAAGCCTACCAGCGTCCAAAAGAGAACTTATGAAAATCCTCATCACAGGGACAACAGGCTACATCGCCAAAAGATTGATCCCGCTATTATTGGATCAAGACCACGAACTCATTTGTTGTGTTCGAGATTTGATGCGTGTTCCAGAAACTTACAAAAACCACCCACTTATCACATTTTTGGAGATTGACTTTCTGGAAGACAAACCAGAACTCCACTTCCCAAAAGACCTAGATGCTGCCTACTACCTCATCCACTCCATGTCTACCTCCAGGGAAGATTTTCAAGCATTGGAAAAGAGGTGTGCTATCAATTTTAAAAACTATTTAGAAAAGACGCAAGCAAAGCAAACTATCTATTTGAGTGGCATCACCAACAGCACAGAACTTTCAAAACACTTGGACTCACGAAAACAAGTGGAACACACACTTCAATCCGACAGCTATGCACTCACTACACTAAAAGCAGGAATCATTGTCGGAAGCGGAAGTGCTTCCTTTGAAATCATTCGCGACTTGTCGGAAAAACTCCCCGTGATGATTGCCCCAAAATGGCTCAATACAAGAACACAACCGATTTCAATAAGAGATGTCGCCCAATTCTTAAACAAGTCTCTGATGAAAGAAGAACTCTTCAACGGCTCCTTTGATATCTGTGGCCCGGAGATTCTTACCTATAAAAAAATGCTGCTACAATTTTCGGAGGTTAGAGGCCTCAAACGAAGCATTCACACCGTTCCGGTAATGACACCCAAACTTTCGTCTTACTGGCTGTATTTTGTCACATCGACTTCTTATAAATTGGCCGCAGCTTTGGTAGACAGCATGAAAGTAGAAATAATCGGAAAACCCAACAACCTCACAACACTATTAGACATTCAACCCATTTCCTACAAGGAAGCCGTAAAAAATGCTTTTGGCACCATCGAGCAAAACGTTTTGATTTCTAGTTGGAAAGACTCCATAATCAGCGGACGTCTCAACAAAAAACTATCCAAGCACATCAACATCCCACATTATGGTTGTTTTAAAGACTTGCAGCAAGGCACGCTTGTCAACAGACATAAAACTCTGGACAAGATTTGGGCTTTGGGAGGACAAAACGGATGGTACAGTTCCAATCTGCTTTGGAAAATGCGTGGCATCGTCGACAAACTTTTTGGAGGCATCGGTTTGCGCAGAGGAAGAACACACCCTACCAAACTACAAACCGGAGATGCCCTAGATTTTTGGCGTGTTTTGTACGCTGACAAGAAAGAAGGAAGGTTGCTGTTGTATGCTGAAATGAAATTGCCAGGAGAGGCTTGGTTGGAATTTAAAATTGTCAAAAACAAATTGTACCAACGCGCTGTCTTTAGGCCAAGGGGTATTTGGGGAAGGCTTTACTGGTACTCAGTGACTCCTTTTCACGCCTTTGTATTCAAAGGATTGATTCGAAAACTACTTAAACCTTAGGTTTATTTAATAAACTCTTAATTACTGAATTACAGTCCTTTAAGTCATCCAATCTTTAGGTGTTTTTAAGATTTCTAACAAGCGCGCTTCTTCACTGCCCGGCGCGGGCTGAAAATTGTAATGCCACTGAACCGCAGGTGGCAGACTCATCAAAATACTCTCAATACGACCATTGGTTTTCAAACCAAACAAAGTTCCTTTGTCGTGAACTAAATTGAATTCTACATAGCGACCTCTCCGAATTTCCTGCCAATCTCGTTCTGATTTCGTATAGGAAAGGTGCTTTCTTTTTGCGACAATTGGGAGGTAACTCTCTAAAAAACTATTCCCAATCTCAGTCACAAAACTAAAACGATCCTGAAGAGAAAATGTCTCGTCTTGTTTTAGATAATCGAAAAACAAACCACCAATACCCCTGGATTCGTTCCGGTGCGCATTCCAAAAATAGGTGTCACAGCGTTTTTTAAATGCCTTGTAAAAATTGGGGTCGTGCTTGTCACAGGCATCTTTGCAAACCCTGTGAAAATGAACGGCATCTTCTTCAAACAAGTAGTAAGGCGTCAAATCTTGTCCTCCCCCAAACCATTGTGTTACAACATTGCCCTGTTCGTCGTACATTTCAAAATAACGCCAATTGGCGTGAACAGTTGGTACTTTTGGATTTTTGGGATGCAAGACCAACGAGAGACCGCAGGCAAAAAAAGCACCTTCTGAAACGCCAAAATTATCTCGCAAAGCTTGTGGTAATTCACCTTCTACAGCAGAAATATTCACTCCTCCTTTTTCAAACACCGCCCCATTGGAAAGCACTCTTGTACGCCCCCCACCTCCTTCCGGTCGTTTCCAAAGATCTTCTTCAAAGACAGCAACACCATCAACTTTTTCCAAGGCGACGCAAATGCTGTCTTGAAGGTTTTGAATGTAGGTGTAAAATTGTTGTTTCATCTTTTGAAAATTGAATTCTTTTCGGTTTTAAAATTAAGACTCAGGCTGTTTGTACTCTTTTACCGCGTCGATAAAAGCTTTGGCATTGTCCAAACCAACATTGGGCAATATCCCGTGTCCTAAGTTGACTATGTATTTGTCTTTTCCAAAATCATCTATCATGGCCGTGACCATTTTTTTGATGGTTGTAGGAGGAGAAAACAAACGTGTCGGATCAAAATTTCCTTGAAGCGTCATGTGAGGCCCTGCTAGTTTTCGCGCCATTTTTGGTGTCAATGTCCAATCGACTCCCAAAGCAGAAGCATTGCTCTCTGCCATGGTTTCCAAAGCAAACCAACAACCTTTGCCAAAAGCAATCACTGGCGCATCGTCTTTCAAAGCTTCAATAATTTGCTGAATGTATTTCCATGAAAATTCTTGGTAATCGACAGGAGATAACATCCCACCCCAGGAATCAAAAATCTGAACCGCATTGACTCCCGCTTTGACTTTCTCTTTCAAATACAAAATAGTGGTGTCTGTGATCTTTTGCAACAGGGTATGCGCTGCAACGGGCTGTGTAAAACAAAACTCTTTTGCCTTGTCAAAGTTTTTAGAACCTTGCCCTTGGATGCAATAGCACAAAAGAGTCCATGGTGAACCCGCAAAACCGATTAATGGAACCGCGTCGTTCAGTTCTTGTTTGGTCAATCGGATCGCATCCATCACATACCCCAAGGTCTCCTCGATGTTGGGAACGATCACTTTATCTACGTCTGCCATCGAACGGATGGGATTTGGCAACCAAGGTCCTACTCCATTTTTCATCTCTACTTCGATGTTCATCGCTTGGGGAACAACCAAAATATCAGAAAACAAAATAGCCGCATCCATTCCATATCGCCGGATGGGTTGTACCGTAATTTCTGCAGCCAATTCTGGCGTTTGGCAACGGGTAAAAAAGTCGTACTTTTCTTTCAACTTCATAAACTCTGGCAAATACCTTCCTGCCTGACGCATCATCCAGACCGGTGGCCGGTCTAAGGTTTCGCCTTTCAAGGCCCTCAAATAGCGGTCGTTTTTAATCATAAAACATTGTTTTTGATTTGTGTTTTTTATTGGAACGCAAAAAAATGCGCTGTTCTTATTTGTCCCAGCAAACTCCTCTGTTTAGGAGGCTGCTGAAACTGCAGCCATCGCTTTGTCTGCAGCTTTTGAAATTACATAGAGATCGGACTCCCGAAGTGCCGTGGACAAAAACCACGCTTCGTACTGAGAGGGAGGCAAAAAGACCCCATTGCGAATCATCGCCCAAAAGAAAATGGAAAATTTCTCTGTATCACATATTTGGGCTTCTTTAAAATTAGAAACCTCCCCTTTGGCAAAAAAAGGATTGAGCATGGATCCAAAGCGATTTACCGTCAAAGCAACACCGTGTTTCTCTGCAGCTTCCAACAGAATAATTTCTATTTTTTTTCCAATTTCTTCAAAAAACAAATACGGGTTTTTCCGTTTCAACTCCAACAAGGTAGCCATCCCCGAAGCCATAGCAATTGGGTTTCCTGACAGGGTACCCGCTTGATACATACCTCCTAAAGGAGCCACATTTTGCATGATTTCATCACTTGCCCCATAGGCTCCTACAGGAAAACCTCCTCCAATCACTTTCCCCAAACAAGTGATGTCAGCTTGAATGCCCAACAACTCTTGTGCACCTCCAAAATGAGACCGAAAACCAGTCATAACCTCATCGCAGATTAGCAAAACACCTTTGCTTTTTGTCAAATCTCGCAAGCCTTTTATAAAAGCATCCGTAGGCTGCACCACTCCCATATTCCCTGTAACAGGCTCTAAGATGACGGCTGCAATATCGTCGTGAGCTGTCAAGTGTTTTTGCACAGATTCTATGTTGTTGTACTCCGCAATCAACGTGTTGACAACCGCGGCATCTGGTACCCCCTTGCTGCCAGGCAAACTCAAAGTCGCCAGACCTGAACCAGCTGCGACCAACATGGCATCCATATGTCCGTGGTAACATCCAGAAAATTTGACGATTTTATTTTTCCCCGTATGAGCTCTTGCCAAGCGAATGGCACTCAATACGGCTTCTGTCCCTGAGTTGACAAAGCGTACTTTGTCCATCCCTGGAAAAGCATCGCATACAATTTTTGCCAATTGGATTTCTGCCGCGGTAGAGGCGCCAAAGGAAGTTCCTTTTTTCAAGGCTTTTCCGACTGCTTTTTCTACTATTTTTGGACGGTGCCCTAAAATCATAGGACCGTAAGACAAGACCAAATCTACATAGCGATTGCCATCAACATCTTTGATATGCGGCCCTTTGGCTTTGTCGATAAACAAGGGGCTTCCGCCTACCGAAGCAAAAGCTCGAACGGGAGAATTGACGGCGCCGACCAAATGGGTCAACCCTCTTTTGTACAGTTTATTTGATTGGTTGAAATTCATTTTTTTATTTATAAAAACAGCCTGTTTGACGCTGTGTTTGAACTTATTATTTATTTGAAAGTATTCGGGCCACTTCTTTGGCAAAATAGGTAATGATGATGTCTGCTCCAGCTCGTTTCATGGACAAAAGGGATTCCATCATGACACGCTCACCGTCAATCCATCCCTTTGCTGCTGCTGCCTTAATCATGGCGTATTCTCCGCTTACATTGTAACAAGCGATGGGCCGGTCATAGGTATTTTTCAAATCACGAACGACATCCAAATAGGACAAAGCGGGTTTGACCATCAATATATCAGCCCCTTCTTGATCGTCAAAAGCAGCTTCTCGAAAGGCTTCATCCCGATTGGCAGGATCCATTTGATAGGTCTTTCTGTCTCCAAAAGAAGGTGTTGAGTCAGCAGCTTCTCTAAAAGGACCGTAAAATGCCGACGCGTATTTCACAGAATAGCCCATGATTGGCAAGTCATAAAAACCCGTTGCATCCAAAGCTTCTCGCATGGCTTGAATGGCTCCATCCATCATTCCTGATGGAGCTACCATGTCTGCACCGGCTTTGGCATGTGAAATGACTTGTTTCGCAATGTTGACCAAGGTGGCGTCGTTGTCTACATCGTTGTTGTGCATCACACCACAATGACCGTGGTCTGTGTATTCACAGAAACAGACATCTGTAATGACATACAGATTGGGGTAGTGCTTTTTCACAAAGCGAATGGTTCGTTGTAAAATCCCTTGATCATTCCACGTTTCTGAACCTTCTCCGTCTTTGCTGGATGGAATGCCAAACAACAAAACCGCAGGAATGTTTAAAGAAACTACTTCATCCAACTCGGAGGACAAACGATCCAATGAAAAACGTTTGATTCCCGGCATGGAAACAATGTCTTTTTCAATGTTTTCTCCTTCTTCTATAAACAAAGGGTAGATCAAATCGTCTACTGTCAATTGGTTTTCCCGAACGAGCCTTCTAATTCCCTCCGATTTTCGCAAACGTCTTGTTCTGTTCATCATGCTTCTTTTTTTAGAATTCGATTTTTATCTTGTACTGGCATTGCCTATAAATTGCTTAAAAAACTGTTTTTACAAGTGCCACAACTTCTTCAATTGTGGGTGTCTCTGGTACATAGACTTTTTCAAAAGCTGCAATGGCAGCAAGCGCAGTTGTATTGCCAATGCAAAAAGCCGTGGCCGTTACTGCATTGCCAGCTGCAAGGTAGCTCTGAACTGCAGAGGGACTAAAAAACAAAACACCATCTAGTTCCTGTTGCAGTTGCACTGAATGCAAGACGGTGACATACACTTCCACTTCTTCAATCGCTATTTGGTGTTCTCGCAACAAATCTGGCAGTTCATCTCTTCTTAAATTTCCACAAAAGAAAGTAACCTTTGGACCTGTTGCTTCATTCAACAAGCGCTGTGCCAAGGCTTCTGAGGAATCGCTGTTGCCAGTTACCTCAACTCCAAAATTTTCCAAAAGCTGTGCTGTCTTAGCACCTACACAAAAAACGGTGCCAAAAGAACTTGCCAAAAATTTGTTTTCCTGAAAAACAGCCTTGACCGCATTTTGACTTGTAAATACGGCACAGCCATAAAATTCGTCCCTTTTCAAATCCCTTTTTAGAAACACCTCAATCAACGATTCCTCCAACAAGACAAACTCACTGAGCAGGCCTTTTTGTGCCGTGGAGAGCTTTTTGGTTGCCAGCAGTGTTTTGTTTGTGTTCATCTCAGGACTTTATTTCTTTTTGAATGCGTTCCATCAAAATTTTCCCTCCATTGTCCAACACTTCTTGTGCACACAAGGCACCGAGGCGGTCACATGCTTTGAGGGAGCTTGTTTTTTCTACTAGTAATTGTTCACTGCCGTCCAAAGCCGTCAAAACTCCTTTGAAATGGACTTGGTCGCCCCGAACAGTTGCACAACCACCAATGGGCGCCGTACAGCCTCCTTCTAGGGTTTTCATGAATTGTCGCTCCACAGCCACAACCAGTGCAGTCTCTGAGTGGTTGAGTTGCTGGCAAGCCGCGAATACATCGGAATCACCTTCCAAAGCTGCAACCATAACAGCACCTTGGGCAGGCGCTGGAAGCATCCAATCCAAGACCAAATGGTCCTTAGGTAACAAGTCAATGCGTTCCAATCCTGCCATGGCAAAGATGGCGCCATTCCAAAAATTGTCTTTCAATTTTTGCAAACGTGTGTTGACATTGCCCCGCAATCCTGTAATTTGATGTGTCGGATAACGGTGCAACCATTGTGCTTTTCGTCGAAGACTTCCTGTGGCGATACAGCCATCCACGCTTTCCAGAAAATCTAAGGAACCTTTGTACACCAAAACGTCGTGAGTCGTTGCGCGTTCCAATACTGCGGCTTGTACAATCGCATCAGGCAAATCTGTAGGAACGTCTTTCAAAGAGTGAACCGCGATGTCAATTTCTCCTCGCAGCATTGCCTCGTCCAAAGTTTTTGTAAACAAACCCATTCCACCTATTTCGTGTAGCGGCTTGTCTAAAGTATCATCGCCTTTGGAGGAAATCTCTACAAGTGTCGTTGCATGCCCAAAAGCGTTCAGTTTCGACTGTACCATTCGTGCTTGCCACAAGGCCAACTGACTTGTTCTCGTTCCTATTTTAATTGTTCTGTTCATACGGCATGAGCCTTCGCTTGCTGTTGCACTTTATTTTTAAACAAGATACAGAACTGCTTGAAAGCAGTTTCTCTGTCTAATTGTCATCTTCTTTGATCTCAAATATTTTGGCAATCACTTCAATGCTTTGGTTGGTCGTTGTCTGTTCGTCCTTGAGGTGTTTGACAAATTGTGTGGTTATTTTTTGAATAAAACGCGAGGTGACCAATTGTGCATGTTCGGAATTGAAATCTTTTGTTTTTTTTCGTTGAAAATCAATTTCAACTTTCTGCATTGCTGTCAAAGAGGCTTTGAGCGCATTGACAGCAGGGGTAAACTTGCGGTGATCCAACCACTCCATAAATTCTGCTTTGTAAACGGAAATGATGGCTTCAGCTTTGGGGATTTCATTTTTTCGCTCAGCAAGGGTTTGGTCAGTAATTTTTGAAAGCTCATCGATATTGACCAATTCAATCCCAGGATATTGCTTGAGTGTCAAGTCGACATTTTCTGGCATGGACAAGTCTAAAATCAACAACCTTTTATCGGGACGAACTTGTTGTTTGCTCACTGTTGGTATTTCAGCTCCTGTGGAAACAATCAAAATTTGAGCTTTTTCGATCTCTTGGGTCAGTTTGTCTAATGTTTGGTGATTTATTTGTGGGTGCTCTTTGACAAAAAGTGCGGCTTTTTCGGGAGTTCTGTTCACCAAAGTAACATTAGAACACTGGGTGTATTCTGCCAAGTTCTTACACGTATTTTTTCCGATTTCACCCAAGCCGTACACCAAAATATTTTTTTCTTCAAAATGAGGATCCGTATCCATTAAATACTGAATGGCCGCATAGGAAATAGAGGTGGTTCCAGAACTGAGCTTGGTGGTGTTCTTTACTTTCTTACTGGCTTGTAAAACCAAGTTTGTCAGGCGCTCCAAATAGGCGTTCAAAGTTTGTTGTTTTTTTGCCAGTTTGAAAGCGGACTTTAATTGTCCCACAATCTCATAATCCCCTAAAATCTGACTGTCCAAACCTGTTGCAACATCAAACAAATGTCGAATGGCTTCTTTGTTTTTAAAAACACTAGAGACATTGGCAAAATCCTCTACTGAGCCATGGGAGTATTTGCACAACAAGGAAATCAACTGAAAAGGATGCTTTGCAAAGCCCATGATTTCAGTTCGGTTACAGGTAGACAAGATGATAATACCATCAATTCCTTGCACTTTCGCTTCTTTTAACAAAAGGACCTGATTGGCCTTGCTGACACTAAAAGAACTTCGTGTTTTGACATCTGCCTTTTTATAACTCAGTCCAACGATGTAAAATGTAGCTCCTAAAGATTCGATGTTCATACCTGACTTACTTCTATTCGTTTGGTTGTTTGCTAAAAACATCGGTGAAAATTTTGTTTTCTAACCTGTAATTTTAGCGTTGAGTGACGTTCGATTTTCAAAACAACGACAAAAATACCACCTTCTTAGAAATAAAAATATCGACAAAAGGACTTAAAACAACGTCAAGAGGAACTTCTGGTTAATTTAGATTCAATCTAAACAATCACAAACCGCTATAAAACAATAGATTAACACAAAACAATCGTTAAAATCAAAATAATACCGGAGGTCAAAGAGGTTTATTTGAAAACAAAACTGAAGAACATTTTATATATTTTGTTGTATTTTTGCATTGATTAAATGAAAAATGATTGATGAATTTTGACAGTTCCAAATACAAAAATATCGACAAAAGTTCGGTAGTCTTTTTTTCAGAAAAAGAAAAGTTTTCTCTCCTTCGGTTTCAAAATAAAAGTGACCATGTAGACTTTACAAATTACCAATTGAACGGCAATTACATTCAATTGTATTTTAGTTTGGAAAAAAACTCAAAAGTTGCTTTTAACATGGAGCATTGTGCCATCAGTTTATCTCCCGAGGACTCAGGGTTGATTTATTTCAAAGATACAATCATGAATCTTTTGTTGACCATTGCACCCCAAGGGGAACTTTTGGTTTTGTTGATTTCTGTGCCCCACTTCCATTCGCTGTTTTCACAGAAAGACGATTTGTTTTTCAACTTTAACAAACTCAAAGGTGGTCGTCCAATCATCGAAGAAAAAGCAGTTGGTATGTCCATAAAAATGGTTCTGCAACAGGTCATCTCAAAAAAAATGCATGGATCTATCCAAGACCTTTACACCAAAGGGAAGATTTACGAACTTTTAAGCCTTTATTTTGACAGTTCAGAAGAAAACGATTCGGAACACTGCCCATTCATGGCCAATGAGGAAACCGTGGCTCAAATCAAAAAAGCAAAAGACATAGTGATTGAAAATATGGCTCACCCACCGAGTTTAGAAGAACTCTCCAAAGCGGTCGGTTTGAACATCAAAAAACTAAAGATGGGATTCAAAGATTTTTATGGAATGCCTGTATTTACCTTTTTGCTGAACTACAAACTCGAGCACTCCAAAAAACTCTTGGAAGAAAACCAACTCAACGTTTCCGAAATCGCTTTGCAAGTAGGTTATAGCAATTCCAGCCATTTTATCGCCGCATTCAAAAAGAAATTCAACACGACTCCAAAACAATTTACTAAGAAAAACAACAACGCATGAAAGGTGTATTACTCGTAAACCTAGGATCCCCAGACAGCCCCAAACCCAAAGATGTCAAACGCTACCTTGGCGAATTTTTAATGGACGAAAGGGTGATTGATGTCAATCCCATCTTAAGAACAATTCTGGTCAAAGGAATCATTTTAAATACCCGCCCAAAAAAATCAGCCAAAGCCTATCAAAAAATTTGGTGGAAAGAGGGCTCTCCGTTGGTTGTCATTTCCGAACGCTTTCACAAAAAAGTTCAAAATAAAACGGACATGCCTGTTGCTCTGGGCATGCGCTATGGGTCGATAAGCATCCACAATGCGTACCAAGAACTAAAGGACAAAGGAGTTACAGATGTTCTTTTGGTTCCCCTCTACCCTCACTATGCAATGTCTTCTTTTGAGACCGTTGTGGAAAAGGCGCGCGACGTTCAAAAGAACTCTTTTTCCTCCATGACCACAACAGTACTGCCTGCATTTTACAATCAGAAAGATTATATAAAAGTCATGGCTGACAATATCCGTGAACACTTAAAAGGATTTGAATACGACCATATTTTATTTTCTTACCACGGAATTCCAGAACGCCACATAAAAAAATCAGACCCAACAAAATCGCATTGCCAAATGGACGGATCTTGTTGCAACCAATCTTCGGAAGCGCATGCTACCTGCTACCGACACCAATGTTTTGAGACCACCAAAGAAGTTGCAAAAGAATTGCAATTGGAAGCTGGTACTTTTAGCAATTCCTTTCAATCTAGATTGGGAAGAGACCCATGGCTCAAACCCTATACAGATTTCGAATTTGAACGCCTTCCAAAAGAAGAAAACAAAAAGAACCTCGCAGTCATTACACCTGCTTTTGTTTCGGATTGCTTGGAAACTTTGGAAGAGATTGCCATGGAGGGACAAGAACAATTTGAAGAAGGAGGTGGAGAAAACTACAAACACATCCCTTGCCTAAATGAAAATGACGCATGGGTGGATGTGATGGTCAGTTGGATCCAGAAATGGAATCAGAGTTCCTAAATCCCTTGGGCATTAAATACGCCAGCTTGTTATGAATCCAATTCCTGCATCCGAAATGATTTTAAATAAAGATGGAAGCATCTACCATCTAAAATTGAAACCTGAACACATCGCCGATACCATTTTGTTAGTTGGAGATCCAGACCGTGTAACAATGATTGTTGCTCATTTTGACAGCGTCGAATACTCGGTCAGCAACAGAGAATTCACAACGGTTACAGGGCTTTACCGAACCAAGAGAATTTCGGTGATTTCCACCGGTATTGGGACTGACAATATCGACATCGTTCTCAACGAATTGGATGCGCTTGCAAACATCGATTTCCAAACACGCTGTGTCAAAAATGAGTTGACTCAGCTCAACTTGATTCGAATTGGAACTTCCGGAGCACTGCAAGAAACTATTGCCCTTGACAGTTTTGTGATGAGCACCTATGCGCTGGCAACAGACGGACTTCTTCAAACATATCAAAACACCTCACTTTCAAAGTCGAAAATTGCAAAGGATTTTATCACACATACCAAGTGGCCAAGAGAAAGAGCAGAACCAATGGTTATAGCAGGTGACAAAACATTGAGAGCGCTTTTAGACGGACCTGAGGTTGCGCAAGGAATTACCATGACCGCAAACGGTTTTTACGGCCCTCAAGGACGCGTACTTCGCTTGCCTCTTGCCTGTGAAACATTGCATGAAAAAATAGCTTCTTTTTCTTACAAAGATTTAAAAGTTACGAACTTGGAAATGGAAACTGCAGGAATTTATGGACTTTCCAAACTACTGGGACACCGAGCTTGTTC
>DLQL01000089.1 GCA_002477565.1 Flavobacteriaceae bacterium UBA7433 | reverse complement strand
GTTAAGTCAGGCGTATTCCAAAGGAGAAGGTCTTTTTCAAACACCACCATGGATGCATGTACGAATTTGAGACACCGAAGACCCTTTCCAACAATTGCCACATGGAAAAACAGGAGGAATCAATGTCATCGATTTGTCAAATCGAAATTCCTGTTCTTTTATAGCGACCCAAGATTTAGGGAAAATTCACCCAAAAGGCAGTTTTGAGATTTTGGGGCGTTTTGACAATTCAGACATCCGAGGTTGCAACCTAATGATTACTTGATTTTTTCAGAGAATCCGGATGTTTATGCAATGACTTTCAAAAGAAAATAGCTTTTTTTACCTCTTTGCAGCAAGACGTATTTTTGGGCGATCAAATCGGAGGCTGTGATTGAAAACCCTTCTTTTACTTTTTCCTTGTTTACAGAGATGGAATTCTCTTTCAAAGCCCTTCTCACTTCGCCATTCGACTTTAAGAAACCCGTTTCTGAAAAAGCGCTTACGACGTCCAAACCTTCTTCAATTTGTTCGGGTTTGATCTCCGCTTGGGGAACTCCAGAAAACACCTCTAAAAAGGTCTGTTCGTCCAAAGACTTCAAATCCTCAGCCGTCGATTTCCCAAACAAGATGGATGAAGCTTTGACCGCATTTTCATAAGCTTCTTCTGAGTGTACCAACACCGTTACCTCTTTGGCAATGGTTTTTTGCAAAAGGCGTGTGTGCGGCGATTCGCGGTGTTCTTCGACCAGTCGATCGATGGTCTCTTTGTCTAAAAAAGTAAATTTTTTGACAAAACCCTCCGCGTCTTCGTCTGAAGAATTCAGCCAGTATTGGTAAAATTTATAGACAGAGGTACGGCCTTTGTCCAACCAGATATTGCCTCCTTCAGACTTTCCAAATTTGGATCCGTCTGCTTTTGTAATCAGTGGGCAAGTCATGGCATACGCTTTTCCCTGCGCTTTTCTTCTTACCAGCTCCGTTCCTGTGGTGATATTGCCCCATTGGTCAGAGCCGCCCATTTGCAATTTGCAATTTTTTGTTTCGTACAAATGAAGAAAGTCATAGCCTTGAAACAATTGGTAGGTAAATTCGGTAAAAGACATCCCTTCAGTAGCTTCTCCTCGCACTCTTTTTTTTACGGACTCTTTGGCCATCATGTAGTTGACAGTGAGGTGTTTTCCAATGTCCCGCACAAAATCAATCAAGGAAAACTCTTTCATCCAATCGTAGTTGTTCACCAACTCTGCTGCGTTTTCTGCCCCGCTGTCAAAATCTAAAAAACGTTTCAATTGAGATTGGACACCCGCAATGTTTTTGGCCAAGGTTGTTTCGTCCAATAGATTTCGCTCTGCAGATTTCCCGGAAGGATCGCCAATCATTCCAGTAGCTCCCCCAACCAAGGCAATCGGTTTGTGGCCTGCTTTTTGAAAATGCATCAAAATGATGATGGGAATCAAACTTCCAATATGAAGAGAAGCTGCGGTAGGATCAAATCCAATATACCCTGCAGTTGCTTCCTTGTTTAACAATTCTTCAGTGCCAGGCATGATGTCGTGTAACATCCCCCTCCATCTCAGTTCTTCCACAAAATTTAAAGCCATTTCATTCTCGTTTTTGGCAAAGATAGTGATTCGAATTTGAGAGGCAAAGCGACAATTCACAAAGCGATAAATAAAGGATGAGTTCCGTTTTTAAAAACAGGGGCAAACACGATGGAAAATAGAATTGAGAATTGACGAGAGCGGAGGGCAAAAGGGAGAAATAAATCTGCATTTCCAAAACGACATTCGCATTTTTACAGTATTTTCGTAGCATGGTATTAGTAACAGGCGGAACGGGAATGTTGGGAGCCCATTTGTTGGTTCAGTTATTGGATGCTGGGCAAACAGTGAGGGCAACTTACAGAACAGCATCTTCTTTGGAAAAGGCAAAGCATGTCTTTTCTTATTTCACCGATCAGGTGGACAAAGAATTCTCCAAGATCGAATGGGTACAGGCAGATGTCAGAGAGGTTTCTTCTTTAGAAGCTGCTTTTCAAAACATTGAAAAGGTTTACCACTTGGCAGCTCTGGTCTCTTTTGACACCTCTAGCTATTCAAAGATGCGCTCGGTCAATATTTATGGAACGGCCAATGTAGTCAATATGTGCCTCGCCTACAAGGTCCAGAAACTTTGCTTTGTCAGTTCGATTGCAGCCATTTCAAAAACGCTCAACAAACCCTTTATAGACGAACAAGATGAATTCAATTTAGAAGAAAACAATTACGGCTATGCAATTACCAAGTACGGCGCCGAAATGGAGGTTTGGAGAGCTGCTCAAGAAGGGTTACAGGTGTTGATTTACAATCCAGGAGTTATTTTGGGAGCAGGGTTTTGGAGAGAAAACTCAGGGGCTTTGTTTTCCATGACGTACAAAGAATTTCCTTTTTATACCGAAGGAGTTACAGGTTTTGTTGGAGTAGAAGATGTGGCAGCCCTGTTGGTCAAAGGAATGGATTCTGAGGTGACAAACGAACGATTTGTCGTGGTTTCTGAAAACAAAAGTTTCAAAGAAATTGTCGATTCCATTGCCTGCTTTTTTGAGAAGAAACCTCCAAAAATAAAAGTCAGCAAATTACTCAGCGCTTTGGGATGGCGGCTCTCGTGGCTCAAGTCAAAACTGACAGGAGCAGCCAATACCTTTTCCAAGCACACTGCCAAAGCAGCTCATAACAGCTCTTATTACCGTGCTGAAAAAGTAAAAAAAACATTTGAATTTGAATTTGAGCCGATGGAGCAAGTCTTGAAAAAAGTTGCCAAACGCTTCGAGGAAGACCTTGAAAATAAGACAAGCACCTGAATTACTTTGTTTTTGAAGTTGTTGTTTTTCTAAGAGAATCTCTTTTTAGAATGACTTTTTGTATGCTGTCATTTTTAAGGGAGTCCCGTTTTTTTTTCATCGATTTAAAGGAGTCATTTTTTAAAGCGATTCGAGATTTCACCTCTTTAAAAATGGCTTCGTACTCATCAATTTTAGCTGTGTAATAAAAGTTACTTCGCTTGAACCGCGCACTGTCAATGCCATGTTTTTCAAAAACCAACTGGGTGTAGTCTACATTCCGTTCTTTTTCCA
>DLQL01000073.1 GCA_002477565.1 Flavobacteriaceae bacterium UBA7433 | reverse complement strand
TTTGGCTTCTTTGGAAATTAAAATCATCAGCGAAACAGAAGGAGGACTTGGCTTGACCATTCCTTCCTACCGTGTTGATGTTCAGAGAGAAGCCGATTTGATTGAAGAAATTTTAAGAGTTTACGGATACAACAATATTGAGTTCTCTCACAAACTGAATACATCAATTTCATTTTCAGATTTCAAAGGAGTTCGGATAGAAAATACGATTGCCAATCAACTGAATGCACAAGGGTTTCACGAAATCATGTCCAATTCTTTGACAAAATCAGCTTATACAGACCACTCCGAGAGTTTAAACGAAGTAAATAATGTCGCCATGTTGAATCCTTTGAGTCAGGATTTGGCGGTCATGCGTCAATCTTTATTGTTCAGTGGCTTGGAATCGGTCTCATATAATATCAATCGAAAGAACACTTCTTTGCGTCTTTTCGAATTTGGTAAAACCTACCACAAATACGAAGAAAAGTACCAAGAACAAAAACATTTGGCGCTGTTTGTTTCTGGAACACGGAGTAAAGAAACGTGGTCTTTGGAAAACAGGAATTCCGATTTCTTTTATGTCAAAGGCATTGTTCTTTCAGTTCTCAAGCGATTGGGTGCAGGTAGCTTGAAAGAAAAACCAACCAAAAACGACTTGTTAAGTGAAGGAATTTCTTTGAGCTTGGGAAAAATAAAATTGGCAGATCTCGGAACTGTTGACCCGAAAGTTTTGAAATCGTTTGGAATCAAACAAGAGGTTCTTTATGTTGATTTTGACTGGGAAAACGTACTCAAGATAATGAGTAATAAGTCTTTTAAAGTAAAATCACTGCCCAAATTTCCCGCTGTAAAAAGAGACCTATCACTCTTGTTAGATCGCAAGGTGACTTTTGGGGAACTTTACAACTTGGCATTTCAATCGGAAAGGAAACTTTTGAAGGAAGTAGCCCTTTTCGACGTGTACGAAGGAGACAAACTTCCTGAGGATAAAAAATCTTATGCTGTTAGTTTTCTGATTCAGGACGAAGAAAAGACCTTGAACGACAAGCAAATTGACAAGATCATGCAAAAACTGCAAACCACATTTGAAAAAAATTTACAGGCCACTTTGAGATAGGCAAGGGCAACAAAAAACACTTTCTACTTAGAAAGTGTTTTTTGTTGCAAGTATTTTAAAGAGTTCAATCCAACCCTTTTTTGTAATTTTGCAGGGAATCATCAAAAACGAACACCTTTTCTACAACCATCGCAATGTACAAATCACTCATACGTCCACTTCTTTTTAGCATTGATCCAGAAAAAGTGCATTACTTCACATTTTCGCTGATCAGAAACCTTTCCAAAATACCAGGGGTACCCCAATTATTAAGGGCTTTGTACCTAAATAAAGATCCGCGATTGGAGCGTACATTGTTTGGACTCACTTTTAAAAATCCAGTAGGTTTGGCAGCAGGTTTTGATAAAAATGCAGTCTTGTTCAACGAATTGGCAGATTTTGGTTTCGGTTTTGTAGAAATCGGAACACTCACACCCAAAGGACAGGAAGGAAACCCCAAACAACGTTTGTTTCGATTGAAGGATGACCAAGGTCTGATCAACAGAATGGGCTTTAACAACGACGGAGTAGCTGCAGCCATTGCGCATTTGAAAAAAAACAAAAAGAAACTCATCATTGGAGGGAACATCGGTAAAAACACCGGAATTCCATTGGAACAATACACCCAAGATTACTGTGATACTTTTTACGAACTCCATCCATATGTCGATTATTTTGTCCTAAACGTCAGTTGTCCCAATGTCGGAAGTCATGCCAAGCTCCAAGACAAAGACTATCTTTTGGAGTTGATAGGCGCTGTTCAAAAAATCAATGCAAAGAAACCTGTTCAAAAACCCATCTTGTTAAAAATTGCTCCCGACTTGAATTCCCACCAATTGGATGAAATCATCGAATTGGTAGCCGAGACCCAAATAGACGGTGTCATTGCCTCCAATACATCGACCAATCGGGAAGGACTAAAAACTCCAAAAAATCAATTAGAGGCCATCGGAAATGGTGGTTTGAGTGGACTTCCTATCAAGGAAAGAAGCACCGCAACAATCCAATACCTCGCTGACCACTCGAACAAAGCATTTCCCATCATTGGAGTAGGAGGCATACACACTGCCGAAGACGCTTTGGAGAAAATAGACGCAGGGGCAGATTTGGTGCAGCTCTACACCGGTTTTGTCTACGAAGGCCCCCGTCTTATCAAAGAGATCAACAAGGCCCTTTTACATAGAGAAGGCGCTTCCTAAGACATTCCGCTCCTTTCGTTTTACCGTCTGAACAGATAGCTGTATATTTGGCTGTGTGGATTTACAAGTAAAAATCATAGAATGTCCCAGAGATGCCCTTCAAGGAGTCAGGGAATTCATTCCAACTGCTGCCAAAGCAGCCTATGTGAACGCGTTGTTGGGCGTCGGATTTGACACAGTTGATTTTGGAAGTTTTGTCTCTCCCAAAGCCATTCCGCAGATGCGAGATACCGCAGCAGTATTGTCTCGATTGGATTTGTCAGAAACCCGGAGCAAACTTTTGGCCATTGTAGCCAATACACGGGGAGCTCGTGATGCGGCTATTTTTGAAGAAATTGATTTTTTGGGCTTTCCTTTTTCGGTCTCTGAGATTTTTCAAATGCGAAACACCCAAAAAACCATCGAACAATCCCTGGGTGTTTTGGACGAGGTTCTCAACATTGCGACTGTTGCCAACAAAAAAGTCGTAACCTATCTGTCCATGGGCTTTGGCAATCCGTATGGAGAACCTTGGTCGTTGGAACTGGTAGGCAAATGGACTAAAAAATTGACTGAGATGGGTGTTGAAATCCTTTCTCTTTCCGACACCATAGGAACTGCAACTCCTGCCAACATATCGTATTTGTTTTCCCATTTAATTCCCCAGTACCCAACAGTAGAATTTGGAGCACACCTGCACACTTCTTATACTTCTTGGAAACCGAAAGTCGAAGCTGCTTTTCAAGCGGGCTGCCTTCGTTTTGACGGTGCCATTCAAGGACATGGAGGCTGTCCAATGGCCAATGATGAATTGATAGGAAACATGCCTACTGAAAAATTACTCTCATACTTTGCCTCTCAGCAGATAGCAACAGGGACCAAGCCCATGGCTTTTGAAAGTGCTTACAACGCTGCTCTCCAGATTTTTTCTCTTTGATCTTCCCCCTTTATTCTCTTATTTAAAATAATTCTAAATAATTCTTTTTTATTTAAAATTCAGTTGTATATTTGCAGGGAATTTAAACACTATTTTTAAACAATCTAAATAAGGATAAATAAATCATGAAAAAGTATCTATTAAATACGAGTATGTTGTTTGTCATGTCAACCATGTTTTTGGCATGCAATGAAGAAGACATTCCTGTCAACCTTTCGAAAAAAAATGTAAACGATATTGATGTTGAATTCAACGTGCCTTCTACGTATGTATTTGAAAGAGATGGCGTTTCTACGGTAAGTTTTGGAGGGCAAACAACACGCCTTTCGATGGCCAAAGAAATTTTGGGGTACCTAGCAATCGATTCAGGGAAATCTGAGCAAGATTTAGAAGCTGCTTTTGCGCACACGGCAGGCGCGGATGATTTTTCATCCACTGAATTGAATGAGTCCTCTAAAAGTGTAAAAAGTAAAGTGGCAGCGTCGGACGATCTGTTTGGAGATGATGCGCTTGCAAAGGAAGCAATTCAAGCCCTTATGTCTGGTTTTTTGAAAAAGCAGGTCACAGAAGTGGTTCCTAATAGTCTCATAGAAGCAGCGCCCGGAGTAGCAGGTTTTGTAGGTTCTCGTTATGTAAGTGCAAAGGGGTTGGAATACAACCAAGCATTTAACAAAGGCTTGATTGGAGCCTTGGTTGTTGATCAAGTATTGAATAACTATTTAGGAGATAACAGGATTTCAAATGAAAGCTATATTGCAGACAATACCACAGAAACACTGGAGTCTGGAAAAAACTATACGAAGTACGAACATCATTTTGACGAGGCCTATGGGTATGTTTATGGTGATGCAACTGTAGATGGAGAAAGTCCAATTACGACAGAAGGCGATAAGTTTTTGTTCAAATACATTGCCAAAGTGAACGGGGATTCTGATTTTTCAGGAATTCAAGACCAGATTTTCAAAGCTTTTAAATTGGGACGTTCCGCTGTGGTTGCCAAAGAGTACGGTGTTTTGAGAGATGCGATTGAAATATTGCAATACCAGATTTCAAAAGTCATTGGGGTGCGCGCAGTCCACTACCTTCAAGCAGGAAAAGAAGATTTAGCTTCTGAAGCATATGCTTCAGCATTGCATGGTTTGTCTGAAGGCTATGGTTTTATTTACAGCCTACAGTTTACGAGAAATCCGGAAACAGATGCGCCGTATTTTACTTTCTCAGAAGTGAATGCTATGATTGCTAAATTGGAAAAAGGAAATGGTTTTTGGGACCTTGCAGACGGGGTTGTACTAGATGAAATATCCAATCAAATTTCAGCCAAGTTTGATTTTACAACAGCACAAGCAGCGGAATAAAAAATAAAGTAAAAGTATTTGAGTAGATTGAAATTTACTCAAATACTTTTGATTAATTTTGCCAACGATTATAATAAATGTCATTATGATAAAAAACAGCTTTTTGATTTTATTGTTTTCTTTATGCACCGTTTCTTGCATGACAGATGCTGATGACCAGTGCACAACAGACGATTTTGACAGAGGGGCTATGTTGAACAATTGGGCGGGGAATATCATCATTCCTGCTTATGAGAACTACACGAACAAATTGGAAGGTTTGAAAATTGACCTTGTTGCATTTTCAGATACCCCAAATCAAACAAATTTGGACAAGGCCAGAACTTCTTGGTTGGGAGCATACATTGCTTGGCAAAAAGTAGCCCTCTTTCAAATTGGAAAGGCGGAAGTGCTGCGGTTGAGAGATTACACCAATACTTACCCTTTGGATGCAGTGGGAGTGGAAAATAACATAGCGAGCGACTCCTACGATTTGTCGTTGTCTACAGAAATGGACAAACAAGGATTTCCTGCATTGGACTATTTGTTAAATGGCGTAAAAGATTCAGACCTTGAAATTTTGAATGTTTACAACGATCCGAATTACGGTGTTTATTTGACAGCCGTTTCGAACAGGCTTGAACAGATGGGAAAAGATGTTTTAAATGATTGGAAAGGTTCTTATAAAACCATTTTCATACAAAATGAATGTTCTTCTGCAACCGCTTCCGTAGATAAATTGACAAACGATTTTATTTTCAACTTTGAAAAACACATTCGAGTAGCTAAAATAGGCAAACCCATAGGTTTTTTTACCAATACTCCTGTTCCTGAGTCTGTAGAAGCTTTTTATAAAAAAGATGTTTCCAAAGAGTTGTTTGTCTTCGCTATCCAGGCTTCTAGAGATTTTTTTGCAGGCAAACATTTCAATTCGAATACAGAAGGAATCAGTCTGAAAAGTTATTTGACGGATTTGGATATTGAAGCTGGTGGAAGAAGTTTGAGTGTTGTTATTCTTGAGAAAATGGACAAGGCGATTTCTACGGCAAATGGCTTAGAGGATAACTTTTACAACCAAATTATTGCAGACAGAGATGCATTTGTAGTCATGCGAAAAGAGTTGCATTCGGTTGTAGAAGTGTTGAAAACCAACATGATAGCTGCTTTGAAGATCAAAGCCGATTTTAACGATACAGATGGTGACTAACCGCATTATAAATAGCAAATAAAAGAGGAGCTCATGTTTTTTGACAATGAGCTTTTCTGCTAAAAGAACAATACCTCATGTATACAAAGCCATACTTGTTTTTATTTTTCATGTTTGTTTCTTTCAAAACGCTTTCTCAGATAGAAGTGAATGTTGATTTTTTGGTGGTCGATGATTTGACTGAAGCGGCAGTTTCAAATGCACAGATTTATTTGAAATCAGGCACATATGTCGGTGTAACTGGGGAACAAGGAAAAGTATCTTTTCGAAGTACT
>DLQL01000098.1:8597-10752 GCA_002477565.1 Flavobacteriaceae bacterium UBA7433 | reverse complement strand
TTCGAGCCCAAGTGGGTCCACTTTTGAAAACCAAAGCCCTTGCAGTCGTGCAGGGGTTTTTTTGTGGGTAAGAATTATTTTCAGGGAGCGTCGAAAGAATTCTAAAAAATAAGAGTACTTTGGACGAAATTATGAACTCTTACCCACAATTGTATGAAAAACCTAACTTTTATTCTCATTTTAGCAGCTTTTATTTTTTCTTGTCAAGATGAGGAAACAACAGGAAACTACTCCATTGAAGGGAAATGGCGTATTGATAATTCAGGGAATCAAATGTATATTTTCCAAGACGGTATAAGGCATACGGTTTTCTGTAATGAAGACCTATGCGACTGGGATGCCTTTACCGCTGCCGATGCCTCTCCCAATAATGGGCCTTACACCTTCGAAAACGATACACTAATCGTATATCAAAGTGGACCCGGCGTGTCAGCAATGGGGGGCCGTGCCACCTACAAATGCGATGGGAATGTGCTCACCATCGAACGCAAAGGACTCTATGGCAATGAATTCGATGAGGTTATTTATCGATATGGGTACAATTTAGAAGACTGCACAGAGTAATTCCTACGCTGCTTATAAATTGGCAAAGCCCACTAGGAATGTTGGGCTTTTGTTGTTGTTTTAATTCAATGCCTGTTAAAAAGACCACCATACGGCTAGATAGCGCATGGGAGTACCAACCGAAATATTTTATTTTTTAACAAAGGTGTGGAATCACTAAAAATATACGTGTTGTAAATGATTCATAAAAAAAGTATGGGTTGACCCACTGATCAAATGAAAAAATTTACTTTTTATGTATATTCGCCATATACTGAACGCTGCCAGTAATTAAACCATCAACATTATATTTTGTCTAAACAGGATGAGAAAAGTAATTGTATTTTATATGCTGCTACCAATGCTATTGCTTATGGCATGCTCTAAATCAAAGGATGAGCAACTAGCACCCAATGTTCCAAAAGGAAAAATGACAAAGGAACTCATAGTCAATGGGACTACCAGAGAATATATTATTTATGTCCCTGAAAATTACAATGCAATTACTGCACTCCCTATATTATTTTCATTTCATGGGTTGACAAGCAACATGGAATTTAATTATAACCATACAAATTTTGATGAACTTGCAGAACGTGAAAACTTTATTGTTGTTCATCCAAATGGTATTGACAATAGGTGGACACTAAACGCAAGTAATAACCCAGACATTGATTTTACCGAAGCTCTTTTAAACCATTTAGAGAATGATTATAGAATAGAATCTAACCGAATATACAGTACAGGAATGTCAAACGGAGGGAATTTCAGTTTTACTTTGGCTTGTGAACTCAATAATAGAATTGCCGCTATTGCTTCAGTAACAGGACTAATGCTTCAAGCGGCTATTGGTGATTGCATTCCAACAAGACCTTTGGCTATACTTCATATACATGGTACGGAAGATCCAATAGCGAATTATGCATTTGTGCAAAGAGGTCTGGATTTTTGGATAGAGCATAATACCACTAACATGAATCCAATTGTATCTAATATCCCAGATATAGATACCCAAGATGGCAGTACGGTTGAAAAATATGAGTATATAAATGGCGAGAATGATGTAGAGGTTCTGCATCTTAAAGTCATAGGAGGAGGTCACCAATGGCCAGGTAATTCTGGGAATATGGATATTAATGCCAGCGAAGAGGTTTGGAGCTTCTTAAAAAAATTTGACCTGAATGGTAAAACTGAATAATAAAAACTACTGGCAAAAAAGTGTATAATTCATTGCTAGTTATAGCCTACTTACGAAAGTCCTAGCGGACTTTCTATCTGTGATTTATTTGCTAAATTAGTCGCTTAAACACGCAACGAAATCATACACAAGCACGTATGCAATTAAATAACCTGTATGAATTAACCTTGCCATGAGAGATCAGTTTTTTGAAGAAGCAGTAAATCAAGCCAAAATAGGATTGCAAGAAGGTGGAATTCCGATAGGTTCGGTAATTGTCCATGACAATAAAATTTTAGGAAAAGGCCATAACAAACGAATACAAGAAGGAAGTGTTGTGTTGCATGGGGAAATGGATGCTTTGGAAAATGCTGGAAGACAAAAAGCTGCCGTTTACAAGGAGAGCGTATTGTACACAACCCTCTCTCCTTGCCC
>DLQL01000098.1:5070-8503 GCA_002477565.1 Flavobacteriaceae bacterium UBA7433 | reverse complement strand
ATGTATAGATATGATGACAAAGTTCATAAATGACAAACCTCAATTGTGGAATGAAGATATTGGTGTATAGATTTAAGATTTGAAATAGAAACTCAATGGCAGCTGATAAATAACGTTCGCCAATAATCTATAAACAACCTAAAAACGCCTTTACATACCAAGCCATTAGCAAACATTTTCTCAAAACGTTCAACCTGCTCAAATCCTCCCCAAAACAGTTCGATTTTACTCCTCTTGGCTCCACATTAAAAAACATCGAAACACGTGTTGAAAGGCAGGTGTTTTTTTGGGGTCAACAGGCAAGGAAAACACACTTTAACGTGTTTTAGTTCGTTTATTTTGTTATTTGAATGATTTTAATATATGAGGAGCTACATGGACAGCCGAATTGCATTCAGGAGACGTTCCAAATTGCGAAGATGCACAGCTTAGATAGCCAGGAAACCAAAAGTCATATTTTTTACCTGTAAAAAATCATTTGCAGCTTGTGTTGAATGGGATTCAAAAGGATGAGATAGAAAAAATAACATTTGTTTTTTATTTTTTCTTTCAAACCTGCCTTTGCTATATTTTGGTCAAAAAGAAGTATATTGGTCACACAAAATCAATTTCTATGAATACAATCCTCCTAATTTCCAAACTGATCCTCGCATTTTCCATTCTTGTGGTCTGGGTGTTTCGTTTTGAAAACATCGTTTTAGAATTTCAACAATACGGCCTTTCCAATTTGGTAAGAACTGCTGTTGGGGCCCTAAAGATATCTCTTGCGACACTTTTGGTTGCCAGCATCTGGTATCCAGATCTTGTTTTAGTACCTGCTGCATTGATGGCGGCTCTGATGCTGTCTGCCCAGTATTTTCACTTTCGGGTGCGCAATCCTTTTCACAAATACCTTCCGTCCATAGGCTTGTTTTGTTTGTCGTTCCTTTTGGTGGCTGTAGAATTGAGTTGGGTCTGATGCAGGACCCTTTACTTCTGCAATTGTTTGACGCATTTTCCTTTTTCTATTTTGGAATTGCAGCCCTTGTCCAGCCCTTCTTTAAAAAAGAATTTCAGCGTTACGGATTGGCAGGATACCGCACTTTGACAGGATGGCTTCAAATCATCGCAGCACTTGGCATGTTGCTTGGCTTGTGGTTTCCTCTTTTTGCATTTGTGAGTGCTGCAGGACTGGCGCTTTTGATGTTTTTGGGTTTTTGCGTACGTCTTAAAATAGGAGACGGTTTTTTCAAGTCCTTTCCTTCTTTCTTTTACTGTGTCCTGAATGCTTTCCTCGCGTGGCAGTTTTTTGATTTCTTTTAGATTGACCACCAAGCACCAACGCCACGACTAGTCAAGAATGTTTCGAAAGGTCAGGTTGATGCGTGGGGTTTTGATTTTTTTGCGTTTGGGCAAGCTGTGAAGCCAGTATTTTTGGGTGCCTTCTTTCATGACCAAGAGGCTTCCGCTTTCCAGTAGCAAGGTTTTTTTTTGTTGGTTTTCCTTGTGTTTAAAGCAAAAGTCACGAGATGCACCAAGGCTCAGCGAGGCAATCTGTCCTTTAGGGTCCAATTCTTTTTCGTCGTCTGCGTGCCAAGACATGCCCTCGCTGCCATCCTGGTACAAGTTGAGTAGGCAAGAATTAAAAGTCGTTCCGCATTCTTTTTCCACCCTTTTTTTAAGGGCTTTTAAGGAGGCGGTCCAGGGACGGGGCTGTTTGGTTTTTTGAGAGTAGGTATACGTCAATCCCGGATCTCCATACCAGGCAACTTTGCGGGCAGTTCGAATCAGTTTGCCAAAGAGAATGACCTCGTCTTGTTGCCAAGGAATTTCTAGTAGGAGGGATGTGAAGTAGCTTTGGATTTCGGCATCACTCAGAATTTTTCCGTGGTAATTGGCCACCCCGTTGCAGGGCAAGACATTCTCAATTTGTTGGTTGTTGAAGAGATCCATAAAACAGCTTTTTTAAAAACAGCGCCCTGTCAATACGGGTTTTACAAAGACATCAGGCGTGCGACATATTTGCCAATCACGTCAAATTCCAAATTGACCACGGTACCGATTTGAAAACGGTGAAAGTTCGTGTGTTCGTAGGTGTAGGGAATGATGGCCACGCTGAACTCGTTTTTTTTCGAATTCACAACAGTCAAGCTCGTACCGTTGATGGTGATGGATCCTTTTTCGATGGTCACATTTTTGGGAGCAGCATCGTAGGCAAACGAAAAGACCCAGCTGCCATTTTCGTTTTCGATACGGGTACAAGAGGCCGTTTGGTCCACATGTCCTTGTACGATGTGTCCGTCTAGGCGGGCACCCAATTTCATGGCCCTTTCCAAGTTCACCACATCGCCTAGCTTCCAAGTTCCTACATTGGTTTTTTCCAAGGTTTCTTTAATCGCAGTCACCGTATAATTGTCTTCTTCAAGTGCTACGACGGTGAGGCAAACGCCATTGTGTGAGACACTTTGATCCACCTGTAGTTCGGATGTAAAATCACAAGACACGGTGATGTGAAGATTCTCTTTTTCTACACGTAAGTTTTGAATGCTGCCGAGTTTTTCTACGATGCCTGTAAACATAAGATTGTCAATTTAATTGATTACTTTTGGAGTCACAAAAATAAGCATAATAAAGTACTTGCATGGACAAAGAAGTAAAAATAAAAGTAGGGATTTCTGTTGGAGATTTGAATGGGATTGGCTTGGAAGTCATCATCAAAACATTTTCAGACAAGCGGATTTTTGAGTTTTGCACGCCTGTTTTGTTTGCTTCTTCCAAAGTGTTTTCGGAACATAAAAAAGCCTTGAATTCAGAGATTCAGGCACAGGGCATCACTTCTTTGGATGCTGTCATTCACGGAAAGCTCAATGTCATGAACATCTGGAAAGAGGACGTTGCTATTGATTTTGGCAGTCCTACTAAGGCATCTGGCGCTTTTGCCCTTCAGTCTTTAGAGGCAGCGACCACTGCTTTGAAAAACAACGAAGTAGATGTTTTGGTAACGGCTCCGATCAGCAAAGACAACATACAGTCGGAGACCTTTGCGTTTCCTGGGCATACCGAATACTTGGAGTCACAATTGGATGGAGAGAGTTTGATGATTTTGATGACAGATTCCTTGCGATTGGGCTTGGTGACAGGGCATATCCCTGTTTCCAAAGTTTCTGAGACCATCACCAAAGAATTGATACATCAGAAAGTAGACATCATGAACCGTACTTTGGTACAGGATTTTGGAATCCCCAAACCTAAAATAGCGGTGTTGGGATTGAATCCGCACTGTGGTGACCACGGAGTCATTGGTTCTGAAGACGATGCCGTCATCCAGCCGGCCTTGTTGGAATTGCAAGACCAAGGACAATTGGTTTACGGTCCTTATGCGGCAGATGGCTTTTTTGGGTCTCAAAACTACTTGAAGTTTGACGGAGTTTTGGCCATGTACCACGACCAAGGC
>DLQL01000098.1:0-4987 GCA_002477565.1 Flavobacteriaceae bacterium UBA7433 | reverse complement strand
GCTGCTTCTTTTGCGGAAGCAATGCACACAGCTTTGGCCATTTTTAAAACACGTACCCAGTACAATGCCTTGGCTGCAAATAAGCTAAAGGCAAAAAAAAGAAAGTAAAGTATAAATTTTAACTTCTTTTTTAGAAAATAGAATGAAATTTTATATCTTTGCACGCTCAAATTGATGTTCAAGATGAAAGAGTTGAAGGAGTTCCGAATTGCTTTTGTAGGCTTGAAAGAAGGAAGACACGATTTCGAATATCAAATTGACACAAAGTTCTTTGATGCGTTTCAATACGATGAGTTTTTTGAAACAGACTTAAAAGTGAAGTTGGCTTTTGTAAAAAAGCCTACGATGTTGGAGTTGGATTTTTCAGTAAGAGGCACGGTAAACGTTCCTTGTGATCAGACTGGAGAGCCTTTTGACTTGGGCCTACAAGGAGATTTGTCCTTGCTGGTCAAGTTTGGTGAAAACGAATACGAAGACACCGAAGAAATTCTCTACATCTCTCATTCGGCCTATGAAATTAACGTGGCCCAGTATGTGTACGAGATGGTCGTTTTGTCTGTTCCGATCAAAAGAATCCATCCCCAAGTATTGGATGGAACATCAACATCCGATGCGTTGCAAAGATTGGAAACGTTCAAATTAAAAAAGAATACAAAAGAAATCAAAAATACAGTGGACCCCAGGTGGGGAAAATTGCAAGAGTTATTAATAGATAAAAAGCAGCACAATGGCACATCCAAAAAGAAAGATATCTAAACAAAGAAGAGACAAAAGAAGAACACATTACAAGGCATCTGTACCTCAGATCGCTGTGGATGCAACTACAGGTGAGGCACACTTGTACCACAGAGCTCACTGGCACGAAGGAAAATTGTATTACAAAGGACAAATTGTCATCGATTCTGAAGTAACAGAAGCGTAGTAATTTTTTCAACACATATATAAAAACCCTAGGTTTCCTAAGGGTTTTTTTCTTTTACAGCGCAATTTGACTCGTTTTTGTGTTTCCATGTGAAATAAATTTCATTACTTTGAACTTTGATTTTTTCAAAAAGAAAGCCGCTATAAAAGGCCTTTAAATTTTGCGATTATGATTAAAAAAACTGCAGCGATTACAGCAGTAGGTAAATATGTTCCAGACTACGCCCTCACGAATAAAGAGCTAGAAAAATTGGTAGATACAAACGACGAGTGGATCTACACAAGAACTGGAATCAAAGAGAGAAGAATTCTCAAAGACTCGGACAAAGGCACCTCTTACTTAGCCATCAAAGCCGCAGAAGACCTGATTGAAAAAAAAGGCTTGGATCCTTCCGAAATTGACATGGTCCTGGTAGGAACCGCAACCCCTGATATGAACGTGGCCTCTACAGCCGTATACGTAGCCTCTCAAATCGGTGCAGTCAATGCATTTGGATACGACTTGCAAGCAGCCTGTTCCAGTTTTTTGTATGCGATGTCTACAGCAGCAGCTTATATTGAATCGGGTAGGTATCGAAAAGTCTTGGTCATCGGAGCAGATAAAATGTCTTCCATCGTAGATTATACCGACCGAACTACGTGTATTATTTTTGGTGACGGCGCTGGAGCGGCGCTTTTTGAGCCCAACGAAGAAGGTTTGGGATTGCAAGACGAATACCTCAGAAGCGACGGTGTGGGAAGAGAGTTTTTACGCATTGAAGCAGGCGGATCTTTGTTGCCTACCTCAGAAGACACCTTGAAAAACAGACAGCATTACATACAACAAGAAGGAAAAACGGTATTCAAATACGCCGTTTCTAATATGGCAGATGCCAGTGAAAAATTGCTTCAACGCAACAACTTAACCAACGAAGACATCGATTGGTTGGCCCCACACCAAGCAAACAAACGCATTATTGAGGCCACTGCGAGAAGAATCAATTTAGACAAGGACAAAGTGATGATCAACATTCAGAACTACGGCAACACAACCTCTGCCACCTTGCCTCTGTTGTTAGCGGATTACGAACACAAATTAAAAAAAGGAGATTCCATAGTATTTGCTGCTTTTGGCGGCGGATTTACCTGGGGGGCCATTTATTTGAAATGGGCCTACAATTCATAAAAGAGCTAATTAATTAATATTTACACACAAGATCATGGATTTAAAAGACATTCAAAATTTGATAAAATTTGTAGCCAAATCAGGTGCAAGTGAGGTGAAATTAGAAATGGAAGACATCAAGATTACTGTAAAGACAGGATCGGGCAAAGAGGAGACGACAATCATTCAACAGGCTCCAATGGCAACCAACCAGATCCCTGTTATTTCTCAAGTAGCAACTGTTCAGGATGAAGTTGTTCCTGCCAAAGCTGCCGAAGAAAAGAAAGAGAGTGCGGATGACAAGTATTTGACCATCACCTCCCCGATAATTGGAACTTTCTACAGAAAGCCATCTCCTGACAAATCTGTATTTGTCGAGATAGGAGACACAGTTGGCGAAGATTCTGTTGTTTGTGTCATCGAAGCGATGAAATTGTTCAACGAAATTGAGTCTGAGGTTTCGGGTAAGATTGTAAAAATATTGGTCGAAGATTCTTCGCCTGTTGAATTTGGTCAACCTTTGTTTTTAGTTGACCCTTCCTAAGGAGACTTTTTAGTTAAAGACGGCCGGTTTTTACGTTTTCACTTTCAAATGAAATTTGTTCGTAGGAGCGCTCGTCAAAAACAAAAATCAATAAAATCGAGAACGCATATGTTTAAGAAAATATTAATAGCCAATAGAGGAGAAATCGCATTGCGCGTCATACGTACGTGTAAGGAGATGGGAATCAAAACAGTTGCAGTATACTCAACTGCAGATGCAGAAAGTTTGCATGTCAAATTTGCTGACGAAGCGGTTTGCATCGGCCCCCCATCGAGTGCAGACTCCTACTTGAAGATGTCCAATATTTTGGCTGCTGCCGAAATCACAAATGCCGATGCCATTCATCCTGGCTACGGCTTTTTGTCTGAAAACTCTAAATTTTCCAAACTCTGTGAAGAACACAGTGTAAAATTCATCGGTGCCAGTGCAGAAATGATCGATCGAATGGGAGACAAGGCCAATGCCAAGGCCACCATGATCGAAGCAGGTGTGCCTTGTGTTCCTGGTAGTGAAGGAGTCATTGCAGACTTTGAAGAATGTGAAAAGTTGGCAACCGAAGCAGGGTATCCTGTCATGTTGAAAGCTTCTGCCGGAGGTGGAGGAAAAGGAATGCGTGCCGTTTGGGAAGCTGAAGCCTTGAAAGAAGCATGGGATTCTGCCCGTCACGAGTCCAAAGCAGCTTTTGGAAATGACGACATGTATTTGGAAAAATTGATCCAAGAACCACGTCACATCGAGATACAAATTGTGGGGGATTCTTTTGGAAAAGCCTGTCACCTATCAGAAAGAGATTGTTCCGTACAAAGACGTCATCAAAAATTGACAGAAGAAACACCTTCTCCATTTATGACGGACAAATTGCGCGCTCAAATGGGGAAAGCTGCCGTAAAAGCAGCGGAATTCATCAAATACGAAGGCGCGGGAACCGTTGAGTTTTTGGTAGACAAAGACCGGAATTTCTATTTTATGGAAATGAATACACGCATCCAAGTAGAACATCCGATTACGGAACAGGTCGTCGATTTTGACTTGATCCGCGAACAGATCTTGGTCGCTTCGGGCGTTCCAATCTTAGGGAAAAATTACTTGCCAAAGCTGCATTCCATCGAATGCCGTATCAACGCAGAAGACCCTTACAAAGGGTTCCGACCTGCGCCGGGTAAGATCACCACTTTTCACGCTCCTGGAGGTCATGGAGTGCGATTGGATACCCACGTATATGCAGGGTATACCATCCCACCAAATTACGATTCGATGATTGCCAAATTGATCACAACTGCGCAAACGCGAGAAGAGGCCATCAACAAAATGAAGCGTGCGCTGGATGAATTTGTCATCGAGGGAGTCAACACAACCATTCCTTTCCACAGGCAATTGATGGACCATCCCGATTATGTGAACGGAAGCTATACGACTAAATTTATGGAAGATTTTGAAATGGACAGTTGATTCATTCGTCCAAACCATCTACAAAAGAGACCTTTCTACAGGGTCTCTTTTTTTTGAGTAGTACTTTTTTGGCGTTCAGAAGTCTGATTTTTAAGAGTTTGACGGATTTTATTTCAATTAGATTGGAAGGAATTTTTTCTTCTCAAAGCGGCGATTTTGTGTCAAATAAACCTTGGTTTTTTTTTTAATAACCAACAATTTTTTGTTACTTGCTGTCCACTAAGAACACCTAAATTGGAGAGGTGGCCGAGTGGCTTAAGGCGCACGCTTGGAAAGCGTGTTTACAAGAAATTGTAACGGGGGTTCGAATCCCTTTCTCTCCGCAGTGTTGTTTTGGTACAAATCTTAATTTTAAACGCTTAATTCTATTAATTATTTAATTACATCCCGATGAAAAAAGTATTTACAATCCTTGCAATTACAGGTTTATTGTTTTTTGGATCAACACAAAACAGCTACGCGACTCAAGAGACAGCAGTAGCGACAGAGCAAGCGGCACCAGAACAAACAGCTGATGTTGCTTCAGAACAAGTAGCGGAAGCAGCACCTGAGCAAGCAGCTCCAGAAGTTGCAGAAGTTGCAGAGGAAACGTTTCACCAAGTCTTGAAACAACGTTTTATAGAAGGAGGTCCTTTCTTTATGGGGATTGTATTGGTGGCTTTGATTTTAGGTTTGGCGATTGCTATTGAAAGAATCATTTATTTAAATATGGCAACAACCAACACAAAGAAATTGGTTGAAAGCGTAGACGAAGCGTTGACTTCTGGAGGTGTAGAGGCTGCAAAAGAAGTTTGCAGAAACACCAAAGGGCCTGTTGCTTCTATCTTTTACCAAGGATTGGATAGAGCAGACGAAGGAATCGATGCCGCTGAAAAAGCAGTTGTTGGTTACGGAGGAGTTCAAATGGGACTTTTAGAAAAAAACATTTC
>DLQL01000088.1 GCA_002477565.1 Flavobacteriaceae bacterium UBA7433 | reverse complement strand
AAGCGTATTGAGAAACTTTTGCGCTGACAAAGAGCATGGCTGAGGAGTTTTTACAACTCGCCACACAGGCTCCACAACCGATACAGGTAGCGGCATCCATTGCTTTGTCTGCATTTTCTTTTGAGATTGGTGTCGCATTGGCATCTTGTGTATTTCCAGAAGTATTTACAGAGATGTAACCCCCGGATTGCTGGATGCGATCAAAAGCAGTTCGGTCTACAATCAAATCTTTGATGACGGGAAATGCTTTTGCACGAAATGGTTCAATATAAATTGTGTCTCCATCGTTGAACATTCGCATGTGCAATTGACAGGTGGTCACCCCCCTGTCGGGGCCATGGGCTTCTCCATTGATGTACATGGAACACATGCCACAAATTCCTTCACGGCAGTCGTGGTCAAAGGCAACAGGGTCGTCTCCTTTGTTGATCAATTGCTCGTTTAAGACGTCCATCATTTCTAAGAATGACATGTGTTCAGAAATATCCGTCACGTCGTAGGCGACTAATTCTCCTTGATCCTCAGCGTTTTTCTGTCTCCAGATTTTAAGTGTTAAATCCATAGTATCTTCTTATTTGTATGAACGTTGTTTCAATTCAATATCCTTAAATTCCAATTCCTCTTTGTGAAGAACTGCATCTGCAGGTTCTCCTTTGTATTCCCAAGCCGACACATAGGCATAGTCCTTGTCATTGCGCAAAGCTTCTCCCTTTTGAGGACCGTCCAGTTCAACGGATTCTTCTCTAAAATGCCCTCCACAAGATTCGTTTCGGTTCAAGGCGTCTTTGGCAAAGAGCTCTCCCAATTCTAAGAAATCTGCTACGCGGCTCGCTTTTTCCAATTCGGGATTTTTTTCGTACATGCTGCCGGGAACGTTTACATTTTTATGGAAATCTTCTCGCAAGGCTTTGATTTCAGCCATGGCTTCTTTCAGTCCTTTTTCGTTGCGTGACATGCCTACTTTGTCCCACATAATTTTACCTAGTTTTTTGTGGTAATAATCTACAGAACGGTTTCCTTTGTTGTTGATGTAGAATTCCAACTGTGCTTTTACTTCCTTTTCTGCGGTTTCAAATTCTGCAGAGTCGGTAGCAATTTTACCAGTTTGAATGTCGTCAGACAAGTAATCTCCGATGGTATACGGCAATACAAAGTAGCCATCTGCGAGTCCTTGCATTAAAGCAGAAGCCCCCAATCGGTTGGACCCGTGTTCTGAGAAATTGGCTTCCCCAATACAGTACAATCCTTTTACAGTGGTCATCAAATTATAATCTACCCATACACCACCCATGGTGTAATGCGTCGCAGGATAAATCATCATCGGAGTCTCGTAGGGATTCTCGTCCATGATTTTTTCATACATCTGGAACAAGTTTCCGTATTTTGCTTTGACAACAGCTTTCCCCAATTCTTGGATTTTTGCGTCAGAGGCATTTTCGATTCCTTTGATTTTAGTCTGTTCTTTTCCGTAGCGTACGATGGCAGCAGCAAAGTCCAAATAAACCGCTTCACCAGTTGCATTTACGCCATATCCAGCATCACAACACTCTTTTGCGGCTCTTGAGGCCACATCACGAGGCACCAAGTTTCCAAAAGCAGGATAGCGTCTTTCCAAGTAGTAATCTCTGTCTTCTTCTGTGATTTCTGTCGGTTTTAGTTTTCCTTGTTGAACGGCTTTGGCATCTTCCAATTTTGCAGGAACCCAAATGCGACCATCGTTGCGAAGGGATTCGGACATCAAGGTCAATTTGGATTGGTAATCTCCCGATCTCGGGATGCATGTTGGGTGGATTTGCGTGTAACAAGGGTTGGCGAAGAACGCCCCTTTTTTGTGGATTTTCCAAGAAGCGGTTACGTTGGATCCCATCGCGTTGGTCGAAAGGAAATAGACATTTCCATAGCCTCCTGAAGCGATGACAACCGCGTGTGCGGAGTGTCGTTGGATTTCACCAGTAATCATGTTTCTCGCAATGATTCCTCTTGCTTTTCCATCGACCAAGACCACGTCCAACATTTCATGCCGGTTGTGCATTTCAATTTTACCTCGCGCAATTTGACGGTTCATTGCGGAGTAGGCTCCTAACAAGAGCTGTTGTCCGGTTTGTCCTTTGGCATAAAAAGTTCGGGAAACCAATACACCTCCAAACGAACGGTTGTCGAGCAACCCTCCGTAATCACGTGCAAAAGGAACTCCCTGTGCGACGCACTGATCGATGATGTTTGCAGAGACTTCTGCCAAACGGTATACGTTCGCTTCTCGTGAGCGGTAGTCGCCCCCTTTGACAGTATCGTAAAACAAGCGGTAGGTAGAATCTCCGTCTCCTTGGTAGTTTTTTGCTGCGTTGATTCCTCCTTGAGCGGCGATCGAATGCGCTCTACGCGGCGAATCTTGGTAGGCAAATGCTTTTACATTGTAGCCCAATTCAGCGAGAGAGGCTGCTGCAGAGCCTCCTGCAAGTCCTGTTCCAACAACAATCACATCGATGTTTCTTTTGTTGGCAGGATTGACAAGATTGATCTTGTCTTTGTATGTTGTCCATTTATCTTTGATTGGACCTTTTGGGATTTTTGAGTTTAAAGTCGTCATAGGATTCTTAGATTAATGGTTGAAATAATGGTACACAGCCACAAGGATAAATCCAAGAGGGATAGCAATGGAATATATTTTTCCAAGAGCTTTGACTGTTTTTGTGTATTTGTTGTTGAAGCCCATCGACTGAAAAGCCGATTGAAATCCGTGTGCTAGGTGCAAGCCCAAGAGAACAAATGAGATCACATATGCACCTACGCGAATGGGATTGACAAACTTGTGTTGCAATTCGCTGAAATAGCGGGCAGTGTCTACGGGCCGTCCTTCAATGTATTTGTAGTTCATTTCTGGAAACCAAAAGTCGATAAAATGCAAGACGAGAAAGGCCAAAATAACCAAGCCACTGTAAATCATGTTACGCGACATCCAGCTTGAGTTTGCAGCACCGTTGTCTTTGGCGTATTTTACAGTTGTCGCTTTCTTGTTTTTCAATTCCAATACAAAGCCCATGACAAAGTGAAAAATGACACCAACAATCAATACAGGTTGCAAGGCGAATTGCACCAAGGGGTTGTTGCCCATAAAATGAGCCAGTTCGTTGAAAAGATCTTCGCTAAAAAGGGAAGTGATGTTTACCGCAAGGTGAATGATTAAGAAAAATATCAAGAAAAGTGCGGACAATGCCATGGCTACTTTTCTTGCGATTGATGAAGATAAAAATCCGCTCATTTTAGATATAATTTTATAGTATGGCAAAGGTACCAATTCAAGTGTTTTAAATAAAACCAAAAAGCCATTTTCTACCGAAAACCCATTGTTTTTTATGTGTTTTTATCTGATTAACAGCAATTGGCGTGAATTTTAATAGAATGGCCATAGTATCGGGATTAAAATTATGCTAATCACAAAAAAGACACCAAGCAATCCAGAACCGATTTTTAGGTAGTCTTTAAAGCTGTAATTCCCCGCATTCATGACCATCATGTTGGTGGTGGTTCCAAAAGGAGTCAAAAAAGCAGTGGAGGCACTGACGGCCAAAATCATCATAAAAGGAGCGGGATGGTAGCCCAATTGCAAGGCGGCGTTGATGATAATGGGAGCCATCAGGATTGCCGTTGCTGAGTTGCTCATGATTTGACTTAAAGTAGCAGTGATTAGAAAAACACCTGCCAAAAAGAAGCGTGGATTCATCGCTCCTAAAAACGAAACCATAGAATTGGCGATGAGTTTGGCAGCGCCTGTTTTTTGAAGGGCAACGCCCATGGGGAGCATGCAAGCGATGATGATGACGACATTCCAATTGATTGCGCGGTAGGATTGGTTCATGTTGATACTCCCTCCTGCAACGAGCAACATGGCAGTGAGCAGGATGGTGATCGAAGAGGAAAAAACGCCAAGAACCAAAAATACGACCATAAAAATCAAGGCGCCGATGGCAAGAATTCCTTTGGTACTTATTTTTCCAATTTCTTTTGCCAGTTCTTCCGGATGGCCAACAATTAAAAAATCTTTGCTCTCGTCTTGAATGGCTCTGATGTCCGCCCATTTGGCTCTAACCAAAAGCGAGTCTCCTTCTCTCAAAACAAATTCTCTCCCTCGTATTCTTTTGTTATATCGGTTCAACGCAATGACTTGGACCTTGTGTTTTTTTCCAAAACGACCGATATTTATTTTTTTGCCGCGGTAGGTAGATCTGGGTGCTACAATAAGTTCAGAAAGGCCCAGCTCATCACTCAGTACATTTTCTTTTACAAAATCGCCATCTCCGGCTATTTTTATTGCTGCGACATTGTAGCGGTCAATTAAGCGTTGGATTCTATTTTCACTACAATTGACAATCAATTCATCATTCATGTGAAGGATGTAAGATTCTTCAATAAATTCCTCGTCTTCAGAGGGGGTGAGTTTTTTTAGAAGGCTTGCAGGGGTCGGTTTTTTAGGAATTATTTTGAGGACACTGATGCCCATTTCAGTATCCAAATGCAATGTGCGAAGGGTTTTCCCAATCGCATTCGAGCTAGGACGGATCCGCACTTTCCAAAAACCTTCAAATATTTGATAGGCATCTTCTAGGTTTTGAATGGATGCATCGATGTCTTCTCTTTTGTTGGAGCTGTTGCTGGGAAGAATTTTAATCCCCAAATACCGCATATAAAGACCGAGCGCAATCAACAGTGGAATTCCGATTAGCGCGTATTCAAAAAACGAAAATCCCGGAAAGCCTGCAGCGCGCATCGCTTGGTCGGCTATGATGTTTGGTGGGGTTCCTGTCAAGGTCAAAAGCCCCCCAGTATTGGCAGCAAAAGCCAAGGGAATCAACATTTTTGAAGCGGGTGTTTTCAAGCGCCAAGCGGAAGCAATGGCAACAGGGATGAGCGAAGCGACGGTACCGGTATTGCTGATGAACCCCGAGATAATGGCAGCGCCCAAAATAAGGAGGATCAAAAGCGTGTTGGAATTGCTTTGAGACAAAGCCACAATCTTATTTCCGATCCAAGCAGTCACCCCAGTTCTACTCAAGGCTTCTCCAACGACAAACAAACCTGTAATCATAACCACCGTCGTATTGCTGAATCCAGAAAAAGCCTCTTGAACCGTTAGAATTCCAAAGACATAAAGGGATAGCATGCTCAAAAGAGCGACGATGTCAGGGCGCAATTTTCCTGAAATAAACAAGAGGATAGTAAGGGTCAAAATGACAAAAGTAACCGTCATGTGCAAAAGGGCTTGCTAAGTAGCAAAGGTACTTTAAAAGAGAGGAAGAATTGCATGATAAAAATCATAATTTTCTAATTTTAAGCAGTCTTTGTCTCAAGAATAAAGTGCAGAAGGTTCGAACCCTCTTGATGAAAATTGAACTTAATTAAAGGGAATCTCTTTGGAATTCGGTACATTTGTTTTTGTCTCAATCGCAAAGGGAGTTTTTATGAAATACGAACCAATCAACAAGGAATTGTTTGTTAAGAACCGAGCGAAATTTACTGCTCAGATGCACCCCAAGTCCATCGCTTTTTTCAATTCAAACGACATCTATCCGATCAGTGCAGACAGCACGTTGCCTTTTCAACAGCACAGAGATTTATTTTATTTGAGTGGAGTTGATCAAGAAGAGTCGGTTTTGTTTTTATGCCCAGATTGCCCCAAGGAGGCATACAGGGAAATTTTGTTTGTCAGGGAGACCAACGCCCATGTCGCTGTTTGGGAAGGTAAAAAATTGTCAAAAGAAACTGCCAGCAACGTTTCTGGAGTTGCAACGGTTCTCTGGCTTTCCGATTTGGAAAAAGTTTTGGCAGAAATGATGACGTACTGTGATGTCATGTACCTGAATACCAACGAACATTACCGCGCAAGCATCGAGACAGAAACCCGAGAAGATCGCTTTACCCAAAGGCTTAAAAATAAATACCCCGCCCATGCTGTGGCAAAGAGCAACCCGATTTTGCAAAGTCTTCGTTCTGTAAAAGAACCTCTTGAAATTGAGCTGATTCAGACGGCGTGTAATATTACGGAAAAGGGCTTTCGACGTTTGTTGAATTTTGTAAAGCCCGGCGTGTGGGAGTATGAAATTGAAGCGGAGTTGATTCATGAGTTTGTCAGAAACAAATCGAAAGGCTTTGCCTACTCGCCAATTGTGGCAAGTGGTCAAAATGCAAATGTCCTTCATTATATCGAAAACAACCGGCAATGCAAGGCGGGTGACTTGTTGTTGGTAGACGCGGCAGCTGAATATGCCAATTATTCTAGTGACCTTACCCGTACGATTCCAGTTTCTGGTCGGTTTTCAGAACGTCAAAAAGCAGTTTACAATGCAGTAAACCGAGTCAAAAAAGAAGCGACAAAGATGTTGTTGCCGGGAACAGATTGGGCAGCTTACCACAAAGAAGTAGGCAAATTGATGACCTCCGAATTATTGGGTTTGCAATTGCTCGACAAGGCTGCTGTGCAAAATGAAAACTCAGATTGGCCTGCCTATAAGAAATATTTTATGCACGGAACGTCTCATCACATGGGCTTGGACACCCACGACTACGGGCTTTTGACCGAGCCGATGCAGGCCAATATGGTCTGTACGGTAGAACCGGGCATCTACATCCCAGAAGAAGGTTTTGGGATCCGTTTGGAAGACGATGTGGTTCTCCAAGAAAGTGGCAGTCCTTTTAATTTGATGCATGACATCCCAATTGAAGTGGAGGAGATAGAATCTTTGATGAATTCTTAAAAACGAGCGTCAATTTCATTAAAGAAGGAGAAGCAAGTTTAAAAATAATACAAGTGATAAAATTAAAATAACATGAAAAAAATAACAATTCTCGGTGGAGGAAATATGGGGTTTACGTATGCAGCATCAATCTACAAATCCGATTTGGAGGCCGCCATTCAGATTCTTGAAAATGCGCCCGAAAGGATTGAAGAGATCAATGCACTGAACACCGTGATGGCGGGAAATGATTTGGAGGTTTTAAAGGATACAGATGTTCTCTTTTTGGCGGTCAAGCCTCAAGTGGCTCCTGAAGTTTTTCAAAACATCAAACCTTATTTGAATCAGAAACAACTGGTCGTTTCTATTATGGCCGGGGTAAGCATCGAGACAATTCAAAAAGGTTTGGGCTTGGACAGAGTGGTCAGAGCAATGCCCAACTTGCCGGCTCAAGTAAAATTGGGCATGACAACCTATGTGGGGTCTTCGGGGGTTGGTCAAGAAGAGCTCGCGTTTATCGCATCTGTTTTAGGCGCTACTGGAAAGATTGCGGAGGTTCCTAGTGAAGAACAGCTTGACCGCTCCATTGGGATATCAGGGAGTGGCCCCGGATTTGTTTTTTATTTTATGGATGCGATGGAAAAATCCGCAATGGATTTGGGCTTTTCTAGTGCAGCAGCCAAAACAATGGTTGCCCAAACTTTTGAAGGAGCGGTAGCACTCTACAAGCAAAATTCCATTTCCTTGGAATCGTGGATGGGCCGTGTTTCTTCAAAAGGGGGAACAACGATTGCAGGCTTGGACTATTTTGAGGAAAAACAAGTTGGAAAAGAAATTCAAAAGGGCATTCAAGTATGTGTTTCAAGAGCTTTTGAGTTGGGGGAAAAGTAAGTTTTAATCAGGCATTAGAAGAGCAGTATGCATTTATGGGTTCGTTTGTAAACTATAAAAACACCTCCATTCATTTCACGGATACGGGAAAGGGAACCGCAGTGGTCTTGCTTCACGGTTTTTTGGAGAATTGTACAATGTGGAAAGAAACAGCGGACTTGCTTTGCAAAAGAAACAGGGTGATTTGTGTGGATCTTTTAGGCCATGGACAGACGGAAAACAGGGGGTATGTCCACAGCATGGATGAGATGGCTACAGGGGTCGCTGCCGTTTTAAACCATTTGAGAATACGAAAAGCTATTTTTGTAGGACATTCAATGGGAGGCTATGTTGCTTTGGCTTTTGCAGAAATGCATCCAGACCATGTCAAAGGCTTGTGTTTGATGAATTCAACATCCAGAGCAGATACCGAAGAAAAAAAAGCAAGTCGATCGAAAGCGATTCAGCTTGTCAAAAAAAATCATTTGTCTTTTATACGTACGTCCATTCCTCTGTTGTTTCGTTCTAAAAACAGAAAATTGCTCCGTACCGAAATCAACGAAGTAAAACAACAGGCATTGCAAACTTCAAAACAAGGAGTGATTGCGGCTTTGGAAGGCATGAAAATCAGGAAAGACAGAGAGGTTTTGTTACACTTTGGACCTTATCCAAAGATGTTGATTTTGGGAAAGAAAGACCCGGTTTTAAAATTCGAAGATTTGCTAGATCAAGTGCGTGGAACACAAACGGCAGTAATAATGTTCTCAGAAGGGCACATGTCACATCTAGAAAACAAAATGGCCTGTATTGAGGCGATCAAAACCTTTGTAAAAAAGTGCTAAAGAGAGTGGGGAAAGAGAAAGAAGTTTTTCTGTGCCTATTTTATCAACAACCAAGCGTCTTTTGCTTGTGTTTCTCTGATTTGTTTTAAATTCTCTACAGCTTCTGATCGAGTATTGTAGCTTCCAAAGGCCACTTGCTCCAATCCCCATTTGTTTGTATTGACGATTTTTGCACGGAACCCTTTTTTTAAGAGTTGCTTTACTTTTCGATTGGCATTTGATTTTTCAGCAAAAGAACCTGCGATCAAGTGGTATTTTTTGGAAGGTGTTTTTACCAAGTCCAAAGAGATTTCTGGAAGAGGGTTGTTGATGACAAAAGTTGCTTCTTGTATTTTTTTGGTCACTGTCTCTTGGTTTTCAATTTCAAGAGCGCTGAACTGATTTTTTTCAACAGTCTTCCATGTCAGCGTTCCAAGAATCATCAGTGCCGCTACTGAGGCTGCGTATTTTACAAAATACGAGTGCTTATTCTTCCTAGAATCTTGAAGTGAAACTCGCTGTATTGAACTGTTTTCGCGATGTAATTCTGAAGAAGTAAAGGAACTCAAACCAAAAGAACGCATTAAGTAATTGGTTTCTTCCAATGGAGTAAAAACAATTTTTTGATCTTTGTTGACGTGTAATTCTCCAATTTTAGAAAGCTTTAAAGCTCCTTGATTGAGTTGCAATTTCCATTTTTTTACTTCCGTCCCAATCAATTCAACTGCTTGTTCAAAAGAAATGTTTTCAACATCTGCGATGTAATTCGCCAACAAGCCGTCATTGTTTTTCAATTGGTTGTTGAAATTTATTTTTTTTGTTGGAGGGTAAAATACCTGTGTACGCACGTCTCTATGTGAAGGGATTGTACTGCTGACAAATCCGCCAAATTCTGGAACGATCACGCATTCGTAACGAAATAATAAATTACTTATGTAGTTGGGTAATTGCATATTCACAAATATATATAAAAATTAGAGGAGATGTTTTTTTGAGGAAGTTTTTTTCAAGAAATTTTGTAACTTAAATAGCAAATTGTCAGCCCATGGAAAAAGAAGAACTTGTGTACGCTTTGGCTTTGCAAAAAACCAAAGGCATCGGAGATATTTACGCAAAAAAAATGATAGAAATTTGCGGAAGCCCCAAAAACATCTTTAAAGAAAAAGGGCAAACACTGCAAAAACTGCCCGGTTTTGGCCGGATGGCCTTGCAAAACCTTTTCGATTCTTCTAATTTGGCCGCAGCAGAAAAAGAAGTGGAATTGTTAGAAAAAGAAAATCTTCAAACCCTTTATTTTTTAGATAAAAACTACCCGAATCAACTTAAAAATTGCGCAGACAGCCCTATTTTGATTTTTCAAGACGGGAATTTTTCCTTTGAAAATTCAAAATGCATCAGCATTGTTGGGACTCGTCAAATGACGCGCTATGGGAGTGACTTTTGTGAGTCTTTGATTTCAGGCCTCAAAGAATACAACCCAATTATTGTCAGTGGCTATGCTTTGGGAATTGATATCATTGCCCACAAATCAGCATTGAAAAACAATTTAAAAACGGTTGCTGTATTCGCACATGGTTTTGGAAGTGTTTATCCAAAACAACACAAAAGGTACCAGTCACAACTCTTAAAAAAAGGAGGGTTTTTGACGGAGTTTTGGTACGATGAAAAACCTCGAAGAGAAAATTTCGTACGAAGAAATCGAATTGTTGCGGGTCTTTCTGAGGCCACAATCGTTGTTGAATCTGCATCGAAAGGAGGTGCTTTGATTACTGCAGCATTGGCCAATTCCTATTCCAAAGAGGTATTTGCTGTTCCCGGTCGGGCTTCAGATAGGTATAGTAGTGGCTGCAATGCTTTGATTCGAGATCACAAAGCCGCTGTGATTACTTGTGCAGATGACCTGATCAACATGTTGGGGTGGGCTCCTCAAAAGAAAACTTCCACAGCCTTGCAAACCCAGCTCTTTTTAAATTTGAATGCAGAGCAACAAAAAGTGTACGATTGCTTGAAGTCTAAAAAGATAGGGTGGTTGGACAATATTTCTCTGGACTGTAATTTGCCAATCAATAAAATGGCCGCTCTTTTGTTTCAATTAGAAATGAAGGGTTTGGTTCAGCCTTTGCCAGGAAAGATGTTTCAATTTGTGTACGGTTAGTTTCTTTTATACCCGCGACCGTTTCTTTAGGAATTGTTTTTTTGGGAGTGAAGGCTTTCTACAAAAATACTAGAAAGCACAATACAGCCTCCTATAAGAACCCATTTATTGGGCGTTTCATGAAGAAACAAGTACCCTAAAATGATACCGAAGAGAGGTTGTGAGCTCGCAATGATGCTCGCCGTAGCGACGCTGAAATTTTTAAAACTCTTGACAAATAGCGTGTGTCCAATCGCGGTAGTAAAGATTCCCAAAAAAAGGAGGTGTTCGAAAGAATCTATTGTTTTAGCGGTCTTGCGGTCTAGTAAAAAGGGAGCAAAACACAAGGCTACAAATAGAAATTGATAAAACATCAAAACAGCACTGTCGTATTTTTGGCTGTTGGATTTCATCGTCAAATTCCGCAAAGAGTAGCACAAAGCAGAGACCACACCCCAAGCAATTCCTTGGGTGTTGTGGTTTGAAAAACTGATTTCGGGAACCATAAACGAGAGTCCGACGATTGCCAAAAAGGTTAAAAACAGGTGGCGTTTGTTGAAAGTTGTTTGAAAGTACAGCGGTTCTAAAAGTGCAGTGATTGCTGGAAATGTAAAGAGTGAAAGCATCCCAATTGCCACGGAAGAGATTTGCAAAGCATAAAAATAGGTAACCCAATGTCCCGCAAAAAAAAGGGAGGAGAGGAGCAATGTGAAGGCATCATTTCTCTTTGAAATTGCAAAGGGGATTTTTTGAAAGTAGGCATACGAACCCAAGAGGATCAAGGCGATCAAACCTCTCCAAAAAGCAATCAAAACAGGACTCATATCAATGGAGCGAACCAAAACACCGGCGCTGCTAATCAACAGAATCGAACCGTAAAGAGGGGCAAACTTTTTCAAGGGATGAGGGATTGTCTTTTTGGAATGGATTCTAGTGTTTGAAGGGCTTTTTTTACGGAATCTATTCGGATAAAGGTGAGCAACAAGCGCAAGCCTTTTTTTGTTTCTTTCTCTTTGAGCACACAGTTTTTGGAGTTTTGTTGCACAAATGCGAGGAGGTTTGTAAAAATTTCGGTTTGGTAAAAAGCGCTTTGTTGGTCCGAGACAAAATACCCAATCATTCGTTTTTGTTTTAAGATCAACTTTTCTATTCCCAGTGTTTTTGCGATCCATTTGATACGAACACTGTCTAACAAATCTTCCACTTGAGTTGGCAGTTCTCCAAAACGATCTTTGAGTTGTTTTTCAAAAACTTTGAGTTCACTTTCGTTGTTGAGTTCGGCCAACTCTTTGTATAATTTGAGTCTTTCTGAAACAACATTGATAAAATCATCTGGAAAAAGGATTTCAAAATCCGTGTCTATCTGAATATCTTTTACGAATGTTTTGACGGGTTTGTCATCAGCAGTATAGAGTTCTTTGAATTCAGTATCTTTCAGCTCCTCAATGGCTTCTTTGAGGATTTTTTGATAGGTGTCAAAACCAATGTCATTGATAAACCCACTTTGTTCTCCACCCAAAAGATCTCCAGCTCCCCGTATTTCAAGGTCTTTCATCGCTATGTTGATGCCACTTCCCAAATCAGAAAACAATTCCAAAGCTTCGATTCTCTTGCGTGCTTCGACGGTAATCAGATGAAAGGGAGGGGTGATAAAATAGCAATATGCTTTTTTGTTGGAGCGTCCCACTCTACCTCGCATTTGGTGCAGGTCTGACAAACCAAAATTGTTGGCATTGTTGATAAAAATTGTATTTGCATTGGGCACATCCAACCCGCTTTCAATAATGGTTGTCGCTACCAAAACATCAAAATCACCGGACATAAATGCGAGCATTTTTTCTTCCAATTTTTTTCCTTCCATCTGGCCGTGACCAATCCCGATTTTCGCATCTGGCACCAAGCGTTGCAGCATTCCTGCTACTTCTTTGATATTTTGGACTCGGTTGTGAATAAAAAAGATTTGACCTCCTCTCGAGATTTCGTAGGAAATCGCATCTCGAATGATTTCTTCGTTGAATCGAATTACTTGAGTGTCGATAGGGTGTCTGTTTGGAGGAGGTGTGTTGATGACCGATAAATCGCGTGCGGCCATTAAGGAAAATTGCAAGGTCCTTGGAATTGGAGTCGCTGTCAAGGTAAGGGTGTCTACATTTTCTTTGATTGTTTTGAGTTTGTCTTTGACGGCGACACCGAATTTTTGTTCTTCGTCAATGACCAACAGCCCGAGGTCTTTGAACTGTACTTTTTTACTGACCAATTGATGTGTGCCTATCAAAATGTCAATTTTTCCCTCTTTCAATTCTTTGAGGACATTGCTTCGTTGTTTGGCACTGCGGAATCGGTTCAAATAATCAATGGTGACAGGAAAATCTTTCAAGCGTTCCGAAAAGGATTGAAAGTGTTGGAAGGCGAGAATTGTTGTCGGAACCAATACAGCAACTTGCTTGCCATTGTCTGCTGCTTTGAAAGCAGCACGAATGGCAATTTCTGTCTTTCCAAAACCGACATCTCCACAGACCAAGCGGTCCATAGGGCGCTCGTTTTCCATGTCTTTTTTTACATCTTGTGTCGCTGTGATTTGGTCTGGGGTATCTTCAAAAAGAAAACTGGCTTCCAATTCGTGTTGTAAATAACTATCCGGGGCGTATTGAAAGCCCTTTTCTAATTTTCTTTTTGCGTAGAGGGTGATGAGGTTGAACGCAATTTCTTTGACCCTCTTTTTTGTCTTTTGTTTTAGTTTTTTCCATACGCCCGATCCGAGCTTGTAGATTTTTGGAGGCGTTCCGTCTTTGCCGTTGAATTTGGATATTTTGTGCAAAGAGTGGATGCTGATGTACAAGATATCTCGGTCTCCGTAGCTGAGCTTGATGGCTTCTTGTTTGTTGCCTTCGACATCTATTTTTTGCAAGCCACCAAACTTTCCAACACCGTGATCTATATGAGTTACATAGTCACCAACTTCAAGCGTATTCAATTCCTTGAGGCCAATGTTTTGTTTTTTTGAGCGGTTGTTTTTGAGGTTGAATTTGTGGTAGCGTTCAAAAATTTGATGATCGCTGTAGCATGCTATTTTGGTATCTAAATCAACAAACCCTTGGTAGATGGGAAGTACAAGTGCGGTGTATTGAATTTCTTCTGAGTTATTCTGTTCTTCAAAGGCAGAAAAAATGTCGTGAAACCGCTGTATTTGTTTTTCATTTGTGCAGCAGAGGTAGTTGGTTATTCCCTGGCGGGTGTTTTCATTTAGGTTGGCTGCTAAGAGTTCAAACTGTTTGTGGAAAGAGGGCTGGGGTTTTGTGCGAAAGAGGTGTGCTTGGTCAGAGACGGTACCCTTTTCCGTATTTGATAGGGACACCCTACTGAATTCAAGCAGTCCTTTTTTGAGCAGGTTTCCGTTTGAGAAAAGTTGTTCTGGAGTCGCGTGTTTGAGCTCTTTTGAGAGGGCTTCGAATGCGCCTTCTGATTTTTCGTACAAGGTGTCGAGCATTCCAAAAAGCAACGAAGTGTTCTTGGTAAAGACCACGGTTTTTTTGGGAAGGTATTTTAAAAAACTCTCTCGGTGTTCGTCTAATAATTTGTTTTCAACATTGGGCATAATGTTGATTTTTCCCAAGACTTTTGTCGAAAGTTGTGTTTCAATATCAAAAGTACGCAGGCTTTCCACTTCTTCTCCAAAAAATTCAATCCGATAGGGTTCGTCATTTGAAAAAGAAAACACATCGATGAGCCCTCCTCGTACAGAAAACTCACCCGGTTCCGAAACAAAATCGACTCTGTTAAAGTCGTAAGAGAAGAGGACTTCATTTACGAATTCCAACGATAGCATGTCTTGAACCTCAATTTTAAAGGTGTTTTTGTTCAGTTCTTTTTTGGTGACAACTTTTTCAAACAAAGCGGCAGGATAGGTAACAATGGTTGCAGGATTTTTGTCAGAATTGATGCGATTCAAAACTTCCGCACGCAATAAAACATTCGCATTGTCTGTTTTTTCTATCTGGTAAGGCCTTCGATAGGAGGCTGGGTAAAACAACACTTTTTTAACTCCTAGGAGTCGTTCCAAATCGTTGTAGAGGTAAGCGGCTTCCTCTTTGTCGTCCAAAACAAGCAGGAAGGGGAGCTGGGTTTTGTCAACAATTGCTGCGACGGAAAAAGACAGTGCAGAACCCGCAAGATTTGAAATTTGGAGATGGGTCTTCCCATTGGAAAGCTGCTGGGCAATCTTTTGAATTTTTGGAGAATGAGCAATGTGGTTTGAAATGGGTTGCCTACTCAAAAGAAATTTGTTTTTCGACAAATATAATTCTTATTAATTGCATTGCCTATTTGTACAGGCTGAAAAACCTAGAAGTTAAGAACTCCATAAAAAAGAGGTCACAAATTTATTTATAAATGGGCTCTTTTTTAAATGATTGTAATGGGTTTGCTATGATGCTTTAGAATTGTATATTTGTTAGGGTTATTTTTTTAAATACAGAACCCCAAAAATTATGATAAAATTACCCTTCTTTTTATTATTATTTTTCCTTTTGATAGGTTTACAAAATGCAAAGGCCCAAAGCTCCAATTCGAAGTGGGTTGCAGAGGCAGGAGCAAGCGGATTTTTGTTTTTAGAAAAGAGCGGCCAGGCCTTTTTTCAGCTGCCGAGATTAGGAATTACTCGCTACGCTACTGATAGGTTTTCAGTTGGTGCCGCCCTGTCTTTTTCCAGCAACCCAATAGCCGACAAGATTCTTACTGCGATTGGAATTGGAGAAAACGGGAACAACCTTTTGAATTTTGACGCTATTGCGCGTTATGATTTTAAATATTCCCACAATAAATTGGTGCCTTTTGTTATGGGAGGTTTCGGACTTTATTTTGAAGACAGTACCTCTGCTACGGTAAATTTTGGAGGAGGTCTTACTTATTGGATTTCACCTAGGCTAGGGATCCAATCAAAAAGCTCATACAATCTTGGCGGTCCGTGTGCCAATTTAGAAGCCTATGTCGGAATAGTATATTCCCTTTCAAGCCAAAGAACACCTAAAAGTGTTTGCAGATTGAACTCGGGCTTTTGTAGCGATTAATTTACCTTTTAAAATCCGTTTTTATAGGTTCGTCCCAAATTTAAGGCCAACAAAACAGGTTCTAGGTCTTGTTGGGCCATATACATAATTGGCATCTCTCAAAGGACCAGTATCGAAATCTTTTTGGTAGCTGTCCAGTAGGTTTTGAACGCCAATACTCACTTCCATTCCAAGATGTTCGTGAGCGTCTAAGTCAAAAAGATAAGAAGACTTGAGGTTCAATTCAAAAAAAGAAGGAGTGTTTTCTAAGCGGTCCTCGGTGGGGTTTTCAGGGGCCCCTGCCAAATGAGGGACAAGCATACTTCCTGTGTAAACGCCTGAGAGGTTGTTTTGGAATCTTTTTGTCGGCGCATATCCCAACACAAAATTCCCGTATGCATTGGGAGATTTAAAGAAGTGAGCTGCTGCTTTGTCTGAGTTGTTTTCCTCAGAACTCCAATCTTGGGGTTGGTCGTATTTTGATTCTTGCAAGGTTGCTCCTAATTGCACAAGCCATATTTTATTCGGGCTGTATTTGAGTTCAAAATTCACACCTTTGACACGTGCGTTGTCGCCATTTTCTTTGACCCAAGTCATGCCTTCATTGGGTTTTGGGTATCGGTCTTTGTCGATGTTTGATTTTTCATAGGCGACCAAGACAAAAGGGTTTTTCAAATGGGTATAAAACCCTTCTAAGGAAAGAGAAAGAGCTCCAAGAGTTGTAGTGGTTTCCCAATCCAGCGAAGCCAGGTAGCTGTCGGAATTTTCTGTTTTTAAGGTCATTTTGGGCACGAGGATCCTACTAAGTTCGCCTGCGGCCAAACTGGCATGTACATCTTCCGTAAAGACTTGAGGAGCGCGGTATCCTTTTGCAAAACTAGTTCTCACCCGCAGGCTTTCAGTAACATTGTAGAGGGCTGTAAAACGAGGGTTGACAATGCGATTTTGGTTTGTCAAATTGTGGGCATCGACTCGAAGTCCTCCCAAGAGCTTTATCCGTTCGTCAATTTTCCATTCTTGTTGTACATAGACGCCAAATATTTTTAAAGTCTGCGCAATCAAAGCGTTGATAGTGGGCTTGTTGTCTTCCATGTCGTCGTATTTGTATTCGAGACCTCCTGTAAAAGTGCCACTTCCTCCCAGAAATTTTTCGAAATCGTAGGTGTATTGTCCGCCAAAGACCCAGGTGTTGTCTCGAGAATTTCCAAATCCATCAAGGCTTTCTAGGAGGGTGTTTTCAAAACCTTCTGCGGGATTTCCTTGGCCCCTTCCACCGTAGTAGTTTTGGTTCTTAGAAAAAGAGGCAGAGCTGTAAAACGAAAGGGAGTGTTTTAAATTTTGACTTTTAAATTCGTAGGTAAGGCCACCTGTGACAACATCGGAAGCAATTTGTTCTGATATGTTTGCTTCGAAGGGCTGCAAATCCAAGTGATTCCCACCCCTTCTAAATTCGTGAAGCGTATGGAATTCAAGTGTGATTTTGTTGCGCTCTTTGGTCTTGTAAAAGGCCTTGAAGCCAAAAGACTTATTTTCCATACGGGTCAATTCCGTATAGCCATCTCGGTCGTAATCGAGGGGTTCACGATTTCTATACATTCCAAAAACAGCAATTCCTGTATCAAAATCTTCCGATACCAAAGTGCCGTTGAACGTTGTGGCTTTGTCGAAAGCGCTGTTGTGAATCGCTCCAAAGTGGCTGCCTATTTGAAAGCCATTTGTTGTGGGATCTTTTGTGATGATATTGATGGTTCCGGCAATGGCATTTGAACCGAACAAGGCAGACCCTCCACCCCGAACCACTTCTATCCGTTCGACGGTATTGGTCGGAATCTGATCCAAACCATAGATGCTGTTCAAAGCACTAAAGACAGGACGGCTGTCAATTAAGATTTGAGAATAAGCCCCGTCCAATCCGTTCATTTTAATTTGTGAAAACCCACAGTTTTGACAATTGGTTTCGATCCGCAATCCTGGCTGAAAGTTCATCCCTTCCGAAAGGCTTATGGATTGAGTCGCTTTGAATATTTTGGAATCTGTTACCGTCACCACTACAGGAGCAGTTCGCTTGTTCAAATGCCTTCGTGTTGCAGAAACAACAATCTGATCCAAGCCCAAAACATCCTCTTTTAGCGAAAAATTTAAGGAGAGAGTGGCGTCTTTTTCGATGCGTACTTGCTGTTTGACAGTTGCAAAGCCAATCGCTTGAATGTTCAATAGGTGGGTTCCTTCGGCAATGGATAAACTGTATTTCCCGTCAAAGTCTGAGGAGGTTCCGAGGGTTGTGTTTTCAAAAAAGACACTTGCATTTTCAAGAGGTAGCCCGTCGGCAGTGATTGTTCCTGTTATACTTCCTTGTCCCCAGAGCAAAAATGGAAGTAGCAATGAGAGTAAATATAAATTCAGTTTCATGTAATTTTTTTGCAAATATAAGATTAATTTTTAGACAACCCTAAAAATTAGTTTTTACACCTGAAATTTTACTATCTTTGGCATCTATGAATACGCAGATATCGCAGACGGAAGAGAATTATCTCAAGGCAATTTTTAGGTTGTCTCTTTCCCAAAACAAGGCAGTGAGCACCAATAGCATTGCAGAAAAGCTCAATACCAAAGCCTCGTCTGTTACGGACATGATCAAGAAATTATCGGATAAGAAATGGGTTGATTACGTAAAATACCAAGGTGTTTTTTTGACCTTAGCAGGAAAAAAAATTGCGATTCGAATCCTTAGAAAACACCGCCTCTGGGAAGTTTTTTTAGTAAAACATCTGGATTTCACTTGGGATGAGGTGCACGAGGTAGCGGAACAATTGGAACACGTAAAATCCGAAAAACTTACCCAACAGCTAGACGCCTATTTGGAATACCCCACACACGACCCCCATGGAGACCCTATTCCCGACGAAGACGGGAACATAGCCCACCACAAAGAGATCATGTTGTCGGCTATTTCTTGCAACGAAAAATGTACAATCATGGGAGTGAAAGATTCTTCAGTAGCTTTTTTAAAGTATTTGGACAGTTCGGGCATCCAATTAGGAACGCTTGTCGAAGTAGTTAAAAAAGAAGCCTTTGATCAGTCCATGCATATTTTATTTGAAGGAAAAAAAAGAAACATTTCTCAGCAAATTTCAAAAAATTTATTTGTTAAAAAACACCGCCTATGATTGCTCAAGTTATTCAGTATTTTGAATCCATAGACCCCATCCTTGCCGCTTTGTACGCCACTCTTTTCACTTGGTTTTTAACTGCATTGGGCGCTTCTCTGGTCTTTTTTTTCAAATCGATGAACCGCGCTGTCTTAGACGGCATGTTAGGTTTTACTGGAGGCGTTATGGTTGCTGCTAGTTTTTGGAGTTTGCTAGCACCCGCCATTGAAATGAGTTCTGGAGAAGGATTTGTAAAAGTTTTTCCTGCGGCTGTTGGTTTTTTGTTAGGGGCTTTGTTTCTTTTCGGTTTGGACAAAGTTTTGCCTCATATCCATATCAATTTTAAGGAAGCAGAAGGCATCAAAACACCTTGGCATAAAACCACTTTGTTGGTGTTAGCGATTACCTTACACAACATTCCTGAGGGATTGGCAGTCGGCGTTCTTTTTGGAGGAGTGGCTGCAGGATTTGACGGAGCAACCATTGGAGGAGCTGTCGCTTTGGCCATTGGTATTGGCCTTCAGAATTTCCCAGAAGGCTTTGCGGTTGCGATGCCACTTCGCAGGCAAGGGGTGAGTCGCAAAAAAAGTTTTTGGTACGGACAATTGTCTGCAGTAGTTGAACCTATCGCCGGAGTTTTAGGAGCTTGGGCCGTGCTGTCTTTTGAGCCTATTTTGCCATATGCACTGGCTTTTGCGGCTGGGGCGATGATTTTTGTCGTCATAGAGGAAGTGGTGCCGGAAGCACAACAGGACAAATATACAGACATCGCGACGATGGGCTTTGTCATCGGTTTTATTGTCATGATGAGCATGGACGTAGCTTTGGGCTAAAGGCAAAAAAAAATCAAAGGCCATAGGGTGTTTTTTATCCCGTAGAATTCAATATATTTGAGAATGACGCATCCCGCAACATTTCAGGTCTACAACGCTTCTGCTGGAAGTGGTAAAACCTATACTCTGGTCAAAGAATACCTCACAATTTTACTCGGTTCAAACAGCCTCTTCACCTTCCAAAACATTTTGGCAATAACCTTTACCAATAAGGCTGCTGCAGAAATGAAAGAGCGTGTGCTTGAAAATTTGCGTTCTTTTTCGAGCGGTGAAAAGAATGCGATGTTATCTGATATTTGCCTAGAAACAGGGATGGATGCAGCTGCATTGCAAGCCAAATCACGAAACATTTTGGAGAATATCCTTCAAAATTATTCCGCGTTCAACATCACAACCATCGACAGTTTTACACACAAATTGATTCGAACTTTTGCCTTCGATTTGGACTTGCCTTTGAATTTTGAATTGGAATTAGAGGGTGTACGGCTTTTAAAAGAAGCCGTGGATGTGGTGATTTCTAAAATAGGGATGGATCAAAAGTTGACCGATGTTTTGGTCGATTTCACGCTTCAAAAAGTGAGTGAAGACAAGTCTTGGGACATTTCTAAAGAACTGAATAAGACCGCAAAAATACTTTTGGATGAGAACGCTCAAGAACAGCTTCAAAAACTGGAATCAAAATCCTTGGATGATTTTAAAAAGCTACACACTCATTTGGCGACACGCAGAAAAGAGATTGCAGCTCTTTTTGTAAAAAAGGGAACCAAAGGTCTTGAACTGATCGATCAGATTGGTGCAAAGTACTCGGACTTTTCCTACGGGGATTTGCCAAGGTTTTTCCAACGCTTGGTTTCTTTCACAAGCCAAAAAACTGGAGACATCAAATTTGAGGGAAGACTGCACAAATTGATGTCCAATGAAACGTTTTATACGGCCAAAACAAGCCCTGCAGCCAAAGCAGCGATTGATGCGGTTGCCACCGAATTCTTGGCCTTGTACCAGGAGTCTGCAGACTTGTTCGAGGAGCAGCACGGCACCTATGTGCTGATGGAATTGGTTTCAAAAAGCCTGATTCCTTTAGCTGTTTTGAGCCATATTCAAAAAGAACTTTCTCTTTTAAAAAAGGAGAATAACATTTGTTTGAATGCAGAATTCAATCAAATGATTGCAAATAAAATAAAGAACGAGCCTGCTCCCTTTATCTACGAACGAATCGGGGAGAAATTTCGACATTATTTTATTGATGAAATGCAAGACACCTCTTCCTTACAGTGGCAAAACTTGATTCCCTTAATTGAAAATTCGTTGTCGCAAGAATACGGGAGTTTGTTATTGGTGGGGGACGCCAAACAAGCCATCTATCGATGGAGAGGCGGAGAGGCGGAACAATTTATAGACTTGACTGCCGCAAACAATCCTTTTCAAACGCCTAAAGAGACACGGAATTTGGAGACAAATTTTAGAAGTTACAGCGAAGTCATAGAATTCAACAACTCTTTTTTTTCACACATCGCCAACTTTTTAACCGACCCCATATACCGTGATTTGTACAGGGTAGGGAACCAACAACAAACAAACCATCGCAAGGGAGGATTTGTACAAGTGAGTTTTATCGACAAGTCTGAGTTGGAGGCAGCAGATATTGAAGAAGCCTATCCCAAAAAAGTGTTGGAATTGTTGAACGGGCTTGATGACAATTTTAAGAAAAACGAGGTTTGTGTTTTGGTGCGAAAAAAGAAAGAGGGCGTTGCAATCGCCAACTATTTGTCAGCACAAGGAATTGAAATTATTTCTTCGGAGACCTTGCTTTTGCAAAACAGTCAAAAAGTGAGGTTTTTGATTGACATCTTGTCTTACATTCAAAACCCTATGAACAAAGAAGCAAAATTTGGCCTCCTGTCATTTTTGCACCGCTTTTTAAACATAAGAAAAGAGGCCCATTTATTTTACAAGGAGTGCCTTGAGTTGGAAGGAGATAAATTTTACAAACACCTTGAGGCTTACGGAGTGTATTTTGAGCAGGCGCAATTTTTACAAATGTCTTTTTACGACAGTGTAGAACAGCTGATTCGTTCGTTTCAATTGCTCAAAAAAACAGACGCATACGTCCAGTTTTTTTTAGATTTTGTCTTGGATTTTCAACGCAAGAATTACAACGATTTGTCCGCTTTTTTGGAGTTGTGGGAACAAAAAAAGGATCAATTGAGCATCACCGCTTCAGAAGGATCCGATGCGGTGAGAATCATGACCGTACACAAATCCAAAGGACTTGAATTTCCAGTAGTGATTTTTCCGTGTGATTTGGAGGTCACTTCAGAAATTGATCCGACGGTTTGGTACGAAGATTTGGACCCGAACGATTTTGACGATCTTCAAACTTCTTTGGTTTCTTGTTCTTCTAAAATCAAACATACCGGAGCGAAAGGCAAGGAACTGTTTGAAAAAAGACAACAACAGCTGACTTTGGATAATTTCAATCTTTTGTACGTTGCTTTGACCCGAGCCGTGGAACAACTTTACATAGTTTCGGAATGCAAATTCGACAGCAAAGGTGAAGAGAAGTTGCAACGCTATTCGGGGATGTATGTAAATTTTTTAAAATCGCTTTCTGGCCCGAACCAATGGGATCCGCAAAAGAGGAGTTACGACTTTGGTGTGAAATCCAGTTTTTTTTCTGAGGAAAAGCAAGAAGAAATGGATCCAGTGGCGGTTCAAGAGACCTACGTGTCAAGTGTATGGAAAAATCACGAAATCGTCCTTCTTTCCAATGCTTCTAAAAATTGGGGCACCCAACGAGAAAAGGCTGTTAACTATGGGTTGCTCGTACACGAAATGCTTTCAAAAATAACGGTGGCCAAAGACATCCCAAATGTGCTTGCCAGCTATGTCTCTGAAGGGGTGTTGTCCAAACAAGAGGCAAGAGACCTCTCAAAAATTCTTTATGCGGTCGCTGATCACCCAGAATTGAGTCCCTGTTTTCAAGGAGACAAAACAGTTTTTACAGAACGAGAAATTCTGACCAAGGATGAAAAAATTTTAATTCCAGACCGCTTGGTGTTTGATGGGCAAGAGGTGGTCGTCATTGACTACAAGACGGGTTCGTATTTAGATAAGCACAGGCTTCAGATTGAATCCTACGCTGCCCTTCTATCTGAAATGGGCTTTTGTATAAGCCAGCAGTTTTTGGTCTATTTGGGAGAAGAAATAAAAGTGCTAAACCTTCCTTGACCCTCTTTGGAATGAACAAAAAAGAAATGTATTCAAAAGATTGAATTCTTTTTTGGGAAAGATTGCGAACCAAGTTGAACAAAGTAGTTTTTTTCTTGTTACAAGCCAATACGGTGATAGACTATTTGGTTTCAAATGGAACAAACACAGGTCGATTGAATTCGACAGGCTTGAGTTGCAATAGTCCAATAGCGGCAGTTAAGAAGAATGCCAGAAGGGCTCAAAACAGGCGAGCAACATTGCTTTTGTCAGCGGGTCCAATCCTAAATTTCAATACAATTTTAAAAAAGTAGTCCCAAATTCAACAGCTTTTAGTGTGAAACAGACTTCATGAAAAACGCCAAAAGCCTCCTTTTTTATTTTGAAAAATTTTTAAAATTAAACAAACAGTTAATTAATTTTATCTACTTTTATCAAAACTTAAAACTATTCGATTATGAAAAACTTTAGAAAAGTCTTATGGGCATTTTTATTGTTTGTCGGTTTCACGACAAGCGCCCAAGACGATAAGAACTTGTGGGAACTGAGTATTGGTACCAACTTAGTGGATTTTAATGATACCTCTCTTATCGGTGATTTTGGAGGATTTTCTTCTGACTATTTTAAGTTCGATGATTCAAATTCCGGTCAAGCGATTTCCCATATCTCAATTTCCAGGTATTTGAACAAAGGATTTAGC
>DLQL01000016.1 GCA_002477565.1 Flavobacteriaceae bacterium UBA7433 | reverse complement strand
CCAAAAGCAGAAATAAAATGTTTGATGCGACCTGTCACTTTCACTCGGTAAGGTGCAAGGCTTGTAAACTCGACTGTATCTCCAATGTTGTAGCCCCACAAGCCGGCGGTGGTGTTTAGAATAATGACATAATTGACACCCAATTGCACGTCTTTTAGAGAAACTCTCGTCGGGGTTTCCTCATGGAATTCATTGGCGGGAATAAATTCGTAGAAAATACCGTTGTCCAATAGCAACAACATGCCGTTTGCCGTTTGACTGTCTTGAAAAGCAATGAATCCTTCCGATGCCGGATACAGCTCTACATAGGCAATTTTTCTGCCAATCAAAGATTCAAATTTGTTTTTGTAAGGTTCAAAATTGACGCCTCCATAAATAAAGAAATTGAATTTGGGAAACAGTTCGGAAACCGTCTTGCCTGTTTTTTCGTACAATTTCTCAAAATACATTTGTACCCAAGAAGGAATGCCACTGATGACCGTCATGTCTTCTTGTAGGGTTTCTTCTACAATGGCATCGACTTTGGTTTCCCAATCTTGAATGCAGTTGGTTTCCCAAGATGGCAATCGGTTTTTGAGCAAGTATTTTGGCACATAGTGCGCTACAATTCCACTCAACCTTCCGAGTTTGATGCCTTTTTGATCTTCCAAAATAGGGCTTCCTTGTAAAAAGATCATTTTGCCGTCTACGAAAGAAGTATCACCCGTTTCTGCAATGTACAAGAGCATGGCATTGCGAGCAGACTTGATATGCGTGGGCATGGATTCTTTAGTGATGGGAATGTATTTGGCGCCGGAAGTGGTTCCAGAAGTTTTGGCAAAATAAAGGGGTCTTCCTTTCCACAAGACATCGTTTTCTCCAGCAATTACTCTTTCTACATAAGGCCGAAGGGCTTCGTATTCCACAACAGGCACCTTGCTTTTAAAGTCCTCGTAATTAGAAATAGACGCAAATTGATGGTCTTTTCCGAAGGCCGTATTTTTGGCTTCCGAAATCAAATTCTGGAACACTTTCTCCTGTGTCTTGATGGGGTTCTGTGCCCATTTCTGCACTTTATTATGAACGAATTTTGCAAATGGAATTGCAAAGGCTGCTTTGATACTCATTACTCGAATTCAATAAAATTTTCAGGGTTCACCGGATAGCCTTGAAACCACATTTCAAAATGCAAATGTGGGCCGGTACTGTATTCTCCACTTGTACCCGCCAAAGCGATGACCTCCCCCGATTTGATTAGATCTCCTTGTTCTCTATAAATTATTTCGTTGTGTTTGTACACAGACAAATACTTGTTTGTATGTTCTATAATGACCACATAACCTGTCCCTGCAGTCCAAGCTGAAAACACAACGGTCCCGTCTGCAATGGCTTTTACAGCAGTCCCTTTGGGTACTGCAATGTCCACAGCATAGTGTTTTTCTTTGACGTTGTAGCTTTCTGTTAGAATTCCCTTGACCGGCGCAAAAAAGACCAAATCTACCTTGTCGGTTTTGTAGTCAAACAAGCTAAAACGGTCTTCTCTTTCCACTGCTTCTCGAAACAAAGAATCTCTCTTGGAGGCAATTAGCAAGGCTTCTTCTGAAGCCTCAATGTCTTGAAAAGGTATTTCGTCAGAAAGTTCGCCCACTTTTCGCTGCTGTGCTAAGACATACGCTCTAAGACTGTCTAAAAGATACTCCTTTAAAGTCAAACTGTCTTGCAATTGCGCTGTTTTTTTGTCGTGCTGTGCCTTCAGTTTCATTTCACTTTGTCGGTAGGATTTCGACAGGGAGGCTTGGTATTCCCGCTTTGATTTTTTCCCCGTTGGACTGGATGTCATTAAAGAGCTCTCTGATTTGTAGAATGCTGATTGAAACTTTTGAAGAGAATCTTCTTTTTGCTTCAACAATTCATAGTTGTTCTGAAGTTGTTGCGAAAGGCTGTCATTTTCAGCAATGAGACTTTCTTGACTTTCTTTGTTGCGTTTTAAGAGCAGGTTTTTTTCTTTTTGGTAATGTGACTGGAGGGTGCTGTCTAACTGCAAACGAACCTTTTGAAGCACTTTGTTGAGCGAGTCGTTGTCTGTAAAGTGGAATGTATTTGGCAGGTTTACGTAGTCCTTTTCCGTAAACGGGAGCTGCATCGCTACAGTTGTTTCCTCTCCAATCAGAATGGGGCGGATGGCTTCTGTGAATTTTTTGAGGGTCGAAATTTGAACTTGTAAGGAATCTACTTTGTAAAACAGTTGTGAGGCTTGCCGTTTCAATTGGGTAGAAGAAAAACCGGGAATGTAAGCTTTGATTGGAGTAAACGCAATCAACAAAACGGTCAAAGCAATCAACAATACGCTGAAAACTCCGCCCAAGACAAAGACATTCAAGCGGGTCAACTTGAAGGAAAAACGCTCTTCAAAAGAATCCTCGTTCAAAACCACCAAGCGAAATTTCTTGGTCAGCTTGTTTTTAAGCTTGTTGGTATTTTTATTTTGTTTGGCCATTGTTAGAGGACAAATATAGGCAAACCCAATAGTTTTTTAAAGAATTTGGAAATTGATTTTTCTGTCCTATCATTGAGAAAAATGAATCTCAAAATGCAAGGATGAGCAGGCCTCTTATTTCTTGAATAAATTCATTTCAGAGATGTACTTCCAAACTGCTTCTGGAAGTAATGGACGCACATTTTTGCCGGCTTTAATAGCCTTTCGAATGTGCGTAGAGGAAATCTCCACAATCGGAGCGGCGATGTGGTGGATGTTTTCAGAAGTTACTTGTGCTTTTTTGGAATTGTTACTGACACGAGGATAGACGTAAATGGAGTGGTTCTTTAGGATTTCTTCGTGGTTTTTCCATTTGTGCAAACCCTGTAAATTGTCTTCCCCCATGATCAGACTGAATTTCTTGTCTGGGTGTTTTTCTTGGAGATACGCCAAGGTATTGATGGTATAAGAAGGCTGTGGCAGTCCAAATTCAATATCGGTCGGTTGGAGCAACGGATACGGCGCTGTCGCTTTGTAAACCAAGTCATAACGTTCGTAATTGTCAAGCAAAGTGGCCTTCTTTTTAAAAGGGCTTCGAGGCGTAACCACCATCCAAACCGCATCCAAATCGGTGTGTTCCACCAAATGGTTTGCGATAATGAGATGCCCAACATGAATGGGGTTGAACGTTCCAAAATACAGACCGATGTTGTTCATGTCAACTTGTTTTTATGGTTTTCCGTGCGCTTAAGAGTCTTTTTCTGAAACCTATTTTTTTGAAAAATTCACCACCAATTGAACGGCTTCTTGTTTTGCGATTTCCAAAGAATCATTGATCAAAACCACGTCAAAATCATCGGCGTATGCAATTTCTTTTGCTGCTTTGCCTACGCGTTCTAAAATCTTGGATTCGGAGTCCGTTTTTCGGTTTCGAAGACGGCGTTCCATTTCGTCCAAGGAAGGCGGTTTTACAAATACAGACAGGGTGTTTTCAGGAAATTGTGCTTTGATGTTCAAGCCGCCGACCACATCAATGTCAAATACCACATGCTTGCCCATGCTCCAAATGCGTTCCACTTCAGCCTTTAAAGTTCCGTAAAAATGATCCGTATACACTTCTTCCCACTCCAAAAAATCGCCATTGTCAATGTGCTTTTGAAAAACAGTCTTGTCCAAAAAATAATAATCAACTCCGTCTTGCTCTTTTCCACGAGGGGGTCGTGAGGTGGCAGAAATCGAAAAGTCCAAGTCCAATTCTTTTTGCGACAGCAGGTGTTTTACAATCGTTGTTTTTCCCGACCCAGAAGGTGCAGAAAAGACGAACAGTTTTCCTTTTTTTAAGGAAATTTCAAACGGTTGGTTTTCGGGTGTCTGCATTGTAGTTTTTCGAATTTTTGTATTGGTCTCTATAAAATGTTCAAAACTTGTTCTTTTATTTTCTCCAATTCATTTTTCATCTGAACCACCACTTGTTGCATGGCAGCATCGTTGGATTTGGAACCGGTGGTATTGATTTCTCTCCCGATTTCTTGAACAATAAAACCTAACTTCTTCCCATCGGAATGGTCGTTGGAAAGCTCTTTGAGGAAATAGTCCAAATGGTTTGCCAAACGGACTTTTTCTTCGTTGATGTCTAGTTTTTCAAGGTAGTAGATGAGTTCTTGTTCGAACCTGTTTTCATCGATGGACACTTTCAGCTCGTCAACAGCTTTTCTCAAGCGCACTTTCACATTTGACAAGCGTTGTGCATCCAATTGTTTGATTTCTTCGAGGTAGTTTTGAATGTTCGCAATGCGCAACTTAAAATCATCCTCCAAAGAAAAGGCTTCGTCTTTTCTGTATTGCACAATCTCAAGCAAGGCTTTGTCAATACCCTCCGAGATGAGTTGCCATTCACCAGCATCCAATTCTTCTCGAACAACTTTTAGAGCGTCCGGGAGCCGCATGGCGATTTCCAAAAAGTGAATTTCGTCTCCTGAACTCATGGCTTTGAGTTCCTCTATATAACTTGACACCACCTGCTTGTTGATGGCATTTTGAGATTCTCCTGAAGTGGTTTCAACATAGATGGAAAAATCAACCTTCCCTCGCATCAGGCTCTTGGCGAGTTTTTTGCGCACCTCCATGTCCTTTTCCTTGTAATAGGAAGGCATTCTGGTATTCAAATCCAAATTTTTACTGTTGAGCGACTTGACTTCGACGGTCACTTTTTTTCTAGGCAAATGCAAAACACATTTGCCATAGCCTGTCATTGATTGTATCATCTTTTGTTGCTAAAATTAAGCAAATTTACAGTTTTTAATTGAGAGTCTTATAGAAAATAGGACAAAGGAAGGGCCGTGTTTTTTTCTTTGGAAGTAGGGAAAACAGCATTCCTTTTATGAGTCCAAACTAAAATGGTACTTTTGTGTTTCAAAGATTCGCATTGATGAAAGAAAAAACAAAACACTTGTTGGTGATTCGTCTCTCCGCCATGGGAGATGTGGCCATGGTTGCTGTCGTACTTCGCGCATTGCTGGCGCAGCACCCAAGTCTTAAAATCACCGTCCTTTCCAAATCTTTTTTGGCGCCTCTCTTTGAAGAATTTCCCAAGGTTTCTTTTTACGCGGCTGACACCCAAGGGAGTCACAAAGGGTTTCGAGGAATTTAC
>DLQL01000096.1 GCA_002477565.1 Flavobacteriaceae bacterium UBA7433 | reverse complement strand
GATGGGAAGCGAAATCAATGTACAATAGATGGCCACCTCCAAAGAAAGTTGGATTGCCTCTACCTCTGCACCGTTAAAATTGAAAAATCCGTTCATCCTTGTGTTTTGTTGCTATATCTGAAATCCGTGTGCCTGCAAAATCTTCTTAGTTGTTGCAGATTGCAACCAAATGTAAAAATGCTTCGCCACTTTCTTATCTGAACACCGCGCTTGGTAATATACAATAGGCTCGTGAGATTCCTCTGGAAAAGTCGCCACTGTTTTTACTTTTTTCGACTGAACCGCATCTGTGTAATACACGATCCCCAAGGGGGTTTCTTCCAATTCCACATTTCGAAGTGCTGCGCGGACATCTTTGGATACCAACAGCCTTTTTTCCAGAGACGAATACAACCCCGCATGTGACAAAGCTTGCTTGGCATAACACCCCGCAGGTACATATGCCGGGTTTCCGATGGAAAGCCTTCCCTTACCGAGTAAAGAAACGAGGCCTGAAGAAATACCGCCATCAAAAGGCACAATTTTGGTCTGATTTGGAGCAACCAAAACCAATGTGTTTTTCGCAAGGGTATCTGCCGACGTTTTTTTTACAAAACCCAAACTGTCAAGGTGGCTAAGCCACGAGTTGTGCGCGGAGAGGAAAATATCCGGGAGTGCTCCCTGTTCTATTTGCCTTGCCAAAGTACCACTCGAGGCGCAATTGACCTGAATCGACGCACCGAATTTCTCTTCGTAAGCCGCCGTCAATTCACCCAAAACATTTTGCAAGGAAGCGGCTGCGAAGACCACGATTTTTTCAGATTTGAACCTTTCTTTTTTGGACTCACTCCTACAAGAACTCAGAGAAAGCACCAATAAAAAGACACAATTAAATTTTAAAAAATTGGAAATGGAAAACTTCAAAAAAACGGTTTTAAGTTTCATTTTGACAGATGGATTTCGCTTCTGTAAAATAACGAAATTAATTTCGTACTCAATGTGGAAGACATTCTAAATTAAAAAACCCTAACGAATTCAATAAATGAATGTTAGGGTTTTTCTTTTGCGGAGAATGAGGGATTCGAACCCCCGGAGGTGTGACCCTCAACAGTTTTCAAGACTGCCGCATTCGACCACTCTGCCAATTCTCCTGAGTGCCTCATCAGGTATTCCCTGAATGCGGATGCAAATATAGAACCCTTTTGTCATTCCATCAACTTTTTTTTGGTTTTTTTTGGCTTGAAAAAATCCAGAATCTCAGAAATTAAAAAGCTCAGAAATCCGCATTTGCAATCCCACTTTGGCTCATTTGGAATTTAAAAATGTAAGTTTGTAAACACCCTACAAATCCAAAGCAGATGGAATACGAATGGATCTTACTTATTGTTGTTGGTTTTTTTGCCGGAGGGATCAATACGCTTGCCGGTGGTGGATCTTTGCTTACCTTACCTCTGCTGATTTTTTTAGGACTTCCTCCTGCCGTGGCAAACGGGACCAATCGCATTGCTATTTTATTTCAAACTGCCTCGTCTATTGCCGGTTTTAAAAGCAAAGGCGTCACCGCATTTCCCTTTGCCCTGTATTTAGGAGCTTCCGCATTGGTTGGCTCTTTATTGGGCGCCCAAATCGCCATCGACATCAAAGGAACGACCTTTAACAAAATTCTTGCTGTGGTCATGCTCCTTGTGGTTCTGCTGATTGTGTTTCAAAAGAAAACTACTTCGCTAGAAAAAATAGCAGAACGCACCACTGGAAAACACCTGTGGATTTCTGTGTTGACCTTTTTCTTTGTAGGCATCTACGGAGGATTTATCAACGCAGGAATCGGCATTGTCATGTTGCTTCTTCTTCCCGCCATCAACCGACTTTCTTTGGTCAAGGCAAATGCTACCAAAGTGACTGTCGCATTTATCTATACGTTTGGGGCTTTTGTGTTGTTTGTATTGAACGATAAAATCGATTGGAAATACGGACTCACCCTCGCCGCGGGCAATGCTTTGGGCGCTTGGTTTGCCAGCCGTTATTCCGTAAAAAAAGGGGACAGTTTTGTCCGAGGATTCTTGCTGGTAGTCGTCTCACTGATGGCCATCAGACTCTGGTATTTCTAAAAGCAAGAACCTCTTAATTATTCTCCCTTTTTAGAAAGCCCATCAAAAAAAAGTTTTTTAACTTTGTCAAAATTATTTTTATGTCAAATTCTTTCGGAAAACTCTTTAAAGTAAGCACTTTTGGTGAATCTCATGGACCTGCCATCGGCGGAGTCATCGACGGATGTCCTCCTGGAATTACTTTGGATTTTGAAGCCATTCAAAACGAATTGAACCGCAGAAAGCCTGGACAATCGAAAATTGTCACCCAGCGAAAGGAACCGGATGAAGTGACTTTTCTTTCAGGAATTTTTGAAGGAAAGACGACCGGTGCGTCTATTGGATTTGTCATCAACAACACCAACCAAAAATCAAAAGACTATTCCCATATTGCCACTTCTTTTCGTCCGTCGCACGCCGATTACACCTACGACAAAAAATACGAAGGCAATAGAGATTACAGAGGTGGTGGACGTACTTCCGCAAGAGAAACGGCTAATTGGGTCGTGGCGGGAGCGATTGCCAAACAAATCCTTCCTGCTATAAATATCAATGCCTATACCTCGGCTATTGGCCCCATCCAACTGAACCGTCCTTACCAAGAATTGGACTTCAACCAAGTGGAAGCCAACATCGCACGTTGTCCGGATGCTACCATAGCGGAAGAGATGATTGCCTATGTCTCTCAAATCAAAAAAGAAGGGGATACTGTTGGAGGTGTCATCAGTTGCGTCCTCCAAAACGTACCTGCCGGATTGGGCGAACCTATTTTTAACAAATTGCACGCCGCTTTGGGACAGGCCATGATGACCATCAATGCCGTCAAAGGTTTTGAATACGGAAGTGGCTTTGAGGGTGCCTCAATGAAAGGAAGTGACCACAATGACTTGTTCAACACAGACGGCTCGACCAAAACAAATTACTCAGGGGGTATTCAAGGAGGTATCAGCAATGGGATGGACATCTATTTCAAAGTTGCCTTCAAACCGGTTGCCACCTTGATTCAAAAGCAAATGACCATCGACAAAGAAGGAAATGAGGTAGAAATGATGGGCAAAGGACGTCACGATCCTTGTGTTGTACCGAGAGCCATTCCTATTGTAGAAGCCATGGCTGCCATTGTGTTGGCAGACTTTTCCATGCTAAACCATGCACGCAAGATTTAAACAATCTCCTAGATACTATCGTAGCGTGGCCCCAATGAATTCAGTTATTTGGCTTTGTTGGCTTTGTCTCCGTTGGCTTTGACAAAGGATGCCCAACCGCTGTAGTTCTTTCCTCCTACCACTACGCCACTGTTGTAAAAATGACAAACTGCCGCGGCCAGACCGTCCGTAGCATCCAAGTTTTTTGGCAGTGTCTCTAGTCCCAAAACACTTTGCAACATTTTAGCAACTTGTTCTTTGCTCGCATTCCCACTTCCAGTGATGGCCATTTTTATTTTCTTAGGAAGGTATTCTGTGATGGGAATTTGTCTTGACAATCCTGCAGCCATGGCCACACCTTGTGCACGGCCCAATTTCAACATGGACTGTACATTTTTTCCAAAAAAAGGAGCCTCGATTGCGATTTCATCAGGGTGGTAAGTGTCGATCAAAGAAAGTGTGCGTTCATAAATCAGTTTGAGTTTTACGTAAGGATCGTTGTATTTTTGCAACAGAAGTTCGTTCATCTGAAGAAAAACCATTTTCTTTTTCACTACTTTGATCAAGCCAAACCCCATGATGGTGGTCCCAGGGTCGATTCCTAAAATGATGCGTTCTGAAGTCAAAATAATACTTTGGTGTTTTGGTAAAGATGGATGAATGCCACATACGGCATTAAAAACTCTCAGTTGCCACGAAGATAAATAAAACAGAGCAGTAGCCCATAGGATTGTAGCGAATATCTAAAAGGAGGTTCTAAAAGTAGCGGAGAACTCTAAAAAAAACTCTCGCGCATCAAGGTGTCTATGTGCATGAGCAAGTATACAATGAGAACCAATAAGATCAAAAGTAAAACCACTCTTTTGGAATGGGGCCTCTTTCTTTTTTTTAGCCTGGACATATTTGTATGAAATTCAGAAGTTAATGGGCAATGCTAAGATACTAAAAAGGGAAGAAAGCCCATAAAAAAATCAGCCAGTCACGTGAACAAGCTGATTTTTAAATCGGAGTTTTGAAAAGTTTAGATTTTCTTCATCTGTTGTTTCATCATCTTAATTTGATCGTTGAGCATGCCGTGCTTGTCCAACTTCTTTGCTTCATTTAGCAAGGTGGTGGCTTCTCTTTTTCGGCGTTTGTGCATGGCTACTCCTGCCAAATTCAATTTGGCCATGGCCACATCATGGTCCATTGACAAGCCCAAACTCAAAGCTTTTTTAAATAATTTTTCAGCTTTTGTCATGCTTGTCTGTGTGACCATCAAGCCTTGTAGAAAGTAATAGTAGGCTTCCTGAGTTTTGCGCAAAGCAGTGCTTGGATTTTTGATATAGGCCAACCATTTTTGGGTGCCAGGAAAATTTTGTTTTCTGATTTGTAAAAACGCTAACAATAAAAACTCGTTTTTAAAGTAGAAAAAGACAAAGACGCCGGCCAATAACAAAATGCTGATTCCGTTCATGATGTTCTCCTCTACAAACTGAAAAACAGCCCATACAGAGATTGCAAATGCGATTGCCAATTTGATGTATTTGTGAAACATAACTGTGATTTGATGTGATTTGGGACTTATTAATTTGAAAAGTCTTCCTTTAACTGAAAAACAAATTTACATTTTTTAACAAACAAACAGCAAAGAATCCTTTAAAAATAAGGCGCTTTTGTAGGAGCAACGGCAAAAGGAGGCCCATTGATATTCTAAAACCCGATTCCCGCCTCTTGAGGTCTTATTTTTTGTAATGTTTTATGTTTTTCAAATAGGCAAAGATTCCCAACACTGCCACGGAAGCGATGGAATAATAAACAAAACTAGGAGTCACTATTTGATCGCCACTGGCATAGGAATGCAGGCCTGAGAGGTAGAAGTTCACACCAAAATAGGTCATCATGATCGAGGCAAAAGCGTACACAGACATCAGGTTGAAGGCAAAGCGACTCCGCAACCCAGGGACCAAACGCATGTGCAACACAAAGGCATAGACCATAATACTGATCAGAGCCCATGTCTCTTTTGGATCCCAACCCCAATATCGGCCCCAACTTTCATTGGCCCACATGCCTCCTAAGAAATTTCCAATGGTCAACATGACCAAACCTACGGTCATTGACATTTCGTTGACCGTCGTCAGTTCTTTCAACGTAGCGTTGAGTTTTTGTTTGTTTTTGGAAGTTGTTGCAACCATCAAGAACAAGCCCAAAACACCTAAGATCATGGACAAGGCAAAAGGCCCATAGCTGGCGACAATGATGGCGACATGAATCATCAGCCAATACGAATTCAAAACCGGGACGAGGTTGGCAATTTCTGGATCCATCCAATTCCAATGTGCAATCATCAAAATCATGGCGGTTAAAAATGCCGTTGCTGCGATGGTCAATAGGGATTCTCTTCCAAAGAGAAAACCAAAGAGCATCGTTGCCCAAGCTACGTAGATCATAGATTCATAGGCATTGCTCCAAGGTGCATGACCACTGACAAACCAACGTGCTACCAAACCAGCTGTATGGAGGGCAAAGAAAAGCAAAATAACACCCACAGTAAGCTGAATCAAAACTTTTAGAAGTTTGGAGCTTTTAAAAATCTGAACCAAGACCAAAATCAAAAGTAACAATCCCGCATACATGTAATTTCGAAAGAGCTTTTTAAAGACATCGTACTTGTTGTAAGCAATTTCAAAGTTGATCTTGTCATCGGAAGGGTAAACCTCGGCGCCGTATTTCTTTTGAAAGCTTTTGATCCCGTCCAAGATTTGATCCGCTTCGGCATAGTCACCGCTGTCTTTTGCTTTTTGCAAGGTCTGTATGTATACTGGCAAAATCTGTTTGACAAAGACAGAATCGATTCCTGTAAAATTGGCCGTAGAAAGTTCGGGTTGTGAGACCCATGTATTGTCAACATCCTCAGGAATTGGGAAAATGCGCAAAATCGCTCCACCAATCGCAGAGTACAATAGCCCAACGCGCTTGTCCACATTGATCACATCTTTTTCAAATTTGCTTTTAACAGCTTTCTTTTGTGCTGTTTCTACAATGTCTTTAATTTTATAGCGCCCTTGTGGGTCGATAAAATCTATCAATCGTGCGTATTTTTTTTCTGTAGGGATGCCCAATAGCTCTCTCAATTTGTCATTGCCACGCTCCAAATAGATCACCGGAACTTGAAACCAAAACCGCGGGTTTTCGACAATGGATAAAAACACCTGGTTGGCATCCATCCCATTAAACGTTTCTTTTTTACTTACTTTGCGCAACAATTGTGAGGCAAAGGTATGCACCGGTTTCATACGCCCACCGGCATCTTGAATGACCAAGGCGCTAAAGGCTTCTGCATGTATTTTGTCTACAGAACTGGACTGCAGCAACGAGTCTATCTGTTGTGCTGAGGCAGCTTGGGAATGTCCTGAATGATTTTGTGAAAAAGCAGAACAGACAAAGAACAAGGCGCTGATTGAAAGCACGGCTTTTTTGCGTCTTGCCTTTCGCAATTGATTTCTAAGCGATGAAAAACGCGTGTTTTTGACAAAGAGGATGAGCATCAGACCTGCATACAGCATAAAATAACCGATATAGGTGATGAGCGTGCCCCAAAAATCGTGGTTGACGGAAAGGCGTGTTTCTTCGTATTCTGGTGTGATGTTATAACTGGATTGAAAAAACTTGTAGCCTTTGTAATCCAAAATATGGTTCATGAACACGCGAAAATCAAAGTGTTCTTCTCCGTCAAGAACCGTGATCTCACTTGCATAAGACCGAGCACTTTCAGAACCGGGGTATTTTTCCAATTGAAAATCGTTTAGTTGGATGTCAAAGGGCAATTGCAGGGTCTTGGCTCCATAAGCCACTCTAAAATTCAAACCGCCCAAAGAAAATTGTTCTGGAGGATTGCTGGTGTACTGACCCCCACGCAATTCAATATTTTTGACAAGGTCCAAGGTAGACACCTTGAAACGCAAAAGGTCTTCTGGGTGCTCCTCTTTATCAGCAGAAACTTCCTCTATGGCTCCCCTCAAAGGGGGCTTGGGCACCACAAAACTCAGTCCTGCGATGCTGTGCAAGGTCAGGTACTTGAAAGGTTGCAAACTGTCTTTGGCAATGGTGCCACTCAGCTGATCTGCCATCCTTAAAAAGGTCCCATCGAACTGAGATTTCATATTGAGTTCCTCGTCTTGGTATTGAAAATTGAGAAGTGCATTTTCTTCGTGATTGAACCCAACCAAAACACCGTGGATGTTTTCGATTGTTCCTTCTTTTATGTAGTGGTCATGACGGCTTCCACTGCTCGACTCTACAAAATGAAGGTAGTTTTGGCCCGTGTCACTTGCTACAAATTCACTGGACGCATTGGGAATATAGTCTGTCAATTCAAGAGCAACTGCTTGTTTTCTAAAATCAGTTTTAAAAGTATAGTCATTGGTTCCCCATGCCGACAACAAGATCGGGTCAGAGAGCACACGTTGGTCTTTGTTGTCGTCCAAAGTGACTTGTAGGTAAGTGCGTTCAGAAAAAAACGTTCGGGACGTTTCTCCTTCTTTGATGGGCATGATGCCTTCGTAGCTGATATAACGGGTAACTGCTGCCCCGATCAAAACAAACAAAAAAGACAGG
>DLQL01000068.1 GCA_002477565.1 Flavobacteriaceae bacterium UBA7433 | reverse complement strand
AACGGTGACATCTCCATAAATATGGGGGTGTCTGTGAATCAATTTTTCAGCAATGCCTTTTGCAACATCTCCAATGTCAAATGCCTTGGTCTCGGAACCAATTTTTGCGTAAAAAACAATATGGAGCAACAGGTCTCCCAATTCGTTTTTCACTTCTTCTAGGTTGTTGTTTAAAATGGCGTCCCCCAACTCATAGGTCTCTTCGATGGTCAAGTGGCGGAGGCTTTCCAAGGTTTGCTTTTTGTCCCAAGGACATTTTTCACGCAATTCGTCCATGATGTCTAGCAGGGAGTTGAAAGCGGATAGTTGTTGTTTGCGTGAATTCATAGATTTCGAAAGTTTGTATAAAAATAGGAAAATTCAATTTGAAATGTATTCTTGTTATTGGAATAGTGCACAAAAAAAGGCATGCAAAAATGCATGCCTTTAGTCTTATTTTAGAATTGCTTATTCAGCAGTTTCCTCTTCTTTTTCGTTTAATGAAGAAAAATCAAATTTAGCAGTAACTAATATATTGTACCATTGTATCACTTTTTTAATNNATGTTTGAAGGATACACTCTTTCTTGATCAAAATCAGGAAGTATCTCAGAGAAATAGGCAACTAACTTGTTGTTGTTCTCTTTGTGACTAAGGGCAGCTTTGCCTTCTTCTTTCGCATGCATTGTCAAGAAAACCTCTCTCAGTGGTTTTTCTTCGTCATAGGTGTAAATGGCAATGTCGTTTAAGACACTGATGTTTTGTGCTTGAGTCACTGGAAATTTCTTTTGATCTACCAAGGATTGCACCAAAAAGCCCCCTTTGGATTGGTTGATGATACTGAAAAGACCAGGTTTTCCTGAAATGGCTATCGTTTTTGTAAGTCCCATTTATTTGATTTTTTTAAGTTGTATTTCTTGTTTGTTCTCTATTTTTTTGTGCATCGAATTCCTGCATCACCGCTTTTTTGCATTGGGATACCGCATGCGGTAATCCGCAGTCGTTTTTCCTTTGGAGATGTTGTCCAATTTCTTTTTGAGCAAACGCTTTTTCAAAGAGGAAAGTTTGTCTGTAAAAAGAATCCCTTCAATGTGGTCGTATTCGTGTTGAAAAACTCTTGCAGCAAGTCCGTCCAAAACTTTGGTGTGTTTTTTAAAGTGTTCGTCTTGGTATTCTACCGTTATTTTTTCTTTTCGAAACACCTCTTCTCGGATGTCAGGAATGCTCAAGCAACCTTCTTGAAAGCCCCATTCTTCTCCTTCTTCTTTTAGAATTTTAGCATTGATAAATACGTGTTTGAACTCTTTTAGGATGTTGCGCTCTTCTTGAGGCAAATCCTCGTCCTCTGCAAAGGGGGAGGCATCAATCAAAAACAAACGAATCGCCCTTCCTATTTGAGGGGCTGCCAATCCCACACCTTGTGCATTTTCCATGGTTGCCTTCATATTGGCAAGCAATTGCTTCAATTCAGGATAGTTGCTGTCAATCTCTTTTCCTACTTTTCTAAGAACGGAATCCCCATAGGCGACAATTGGTAAAATCATTTGCTAGGTGTTTTTGTTGTTTGCAAAAGTACGAAGTTTGCGCTTGTGGAGAAATTTATTTGCCTGCAATTTAACTTTTCATCGCGGCTTCATTGCTGGTACAGATACGACTGCAAGATGAGAGTGGCACTGATTTCATCTACAAGCCCTTTGTTTTGACGCTTCTTTTTAGAAAGGCCGCTGTCAATCATCGACTGGACAGCCATTTTAGACGTAAATCGCTCGTCTTCTCGACGGATTGGAATGTTTGGAAAATTTCCTTGCAATTTGTGTAAAAATTTCTGAATCAGTGGTTCACTTTCACTGTCTTTATTGTTCATTTGTTTGGGTTTTCCAACCACAAAAAGCACGACCGCTTCCTTTTGAAGGTATTCTTTTAGAAAGACAATCAATTTTGATGTTTCTACAGTTGTCAAGCCAGAAGCAATGAGTTGCAAGTCGTCTGTCACCGCAATTCCGGTTCTTTTGATGCCGAAGTCAAGGGCTAAGATTTTGGACATTTGTTAGAAAATTTAGTTGGTTTTTACAATTCCAAAATCGGTAGTTTTCACTCTGTTTTGTCGTGTGTTTTTGCGAATGGCATGGTTCAATTTCCAACTTTCTTTGTTGGCGTATCCTCTTGGATGGTCTAAATGAATGACAATAGCGCTGTATCTTAACTGTTTCGGTTTTATTCCTAAGTTTGTCAAACGCTCTCCCAATTCTCTGTCTTGGCCACCGTATTGCATACGCTCATCAAATCCATTAATTTTAAGGATGTCCTCTTTCCATCCAGAAGCATTGTGTCCGTTCCAAGTAGCCTTCGTGGGTGTTATCCAATTTAGAAATTTTTCTTTGTTGCCTGTGGTAGTGAGTTTGTTGTTTTTAAATGATTTTTTCAAACCGTATTTTGTCAACCATCTAAGGTTGAAACATTCTTGATTCTCAATGTGTTCGGGGGCAATTTTTTCAGAGATATTCATGGGTAGCATAAAATAACCTCCCGATAAAAAATAGCCAGGTTCTTTGTGTCTGTCGTGTATTTTAACAAAATCTTTTCTAGGGATACAATCGCCGTCAGACATGATAATATACGCAGTGGTACAAGCGAGAATGGCTTTGTTTAAAATTTGTGATTTTTGAAAACCATTGTCTTCATGCCAAACATGAATAATAGGGTAATTTGCATTTATTTTGAAGTCCTCAATCAAATTTTTGGTAGCTTCTTTTGAACCATCATCAGCAATCACGATTTCAAAATTTTGAAAGGACTGCTCGTTGTAACCTAATAGTACTTTTTGCAACCATTTTTCTGAATTGTAAGTACTGATAATAATTGAAATTGAAGGCTTCATAGTTTCACTTAAAAATGAGATATAGTATGTAAAAGTACTAGTATTCTGTCAATTTAATCTTATTTTTGGTAAAATTAATTTTCATGAAAATTTGCATTACACGATCAACCAAATATAGCTATTCAGAAACATTTATTCGGGATCAGATTGCTGGTTTTGCTAAGGTTTCTGACGTTTATCCGATCCATAGTGGGCGCTATCCTGAACGAAAAGAAGATGGGAGCTTGCTAGGGCCAAAGTTGTTTTGGTTCCTGCACAAAGCTTTCAAAATAATTTTAGGGAGGAACAATTATTTTAGCAATTATGGTGTGGAAAAATTTTTAAAAGAAAATGAGATTGATGTTGTTTTGTCAAACTACGGAACATCGGGTGCCCATATGGTATCCGTTTGTAAGTCGTTGAAAATTCCTCTTTTGGTCATTTTTCATGGGCACGATGCAACAGATCGAAAACTGCTAAAAGAATACAAAGGTAAATACAGGAAATTATTTGAGTATGCAGCCTATTTGATTGTTGTTTCAAAAGACATGAAAAAAAAACTGATAGCATTAGGAGCTGATCCAAAAAAAATTCATGTAATACCTTGTGGAGTTGATGTTCTAAAGTTTACACCTTCGAAAAATAAAATTAGAGACAAAAATTTTTTAGCAGTGGGTAGATTTGCACCGAAGAAAGCCCCGCTTTTTACATTGCAAGCATTTTACAAGGTTCTGCAAAAGTATCCAGAAGCAACACTTACAATGGTTGGAAAAAAACAAGGTTTGTTCAATGAATGTGAAGCCTTCGTCAATAAGTTAGGTATTCAAAAATCGGTTATTTTTACGGGTGTTTTAGGGCAAACAGAAATTGGCGAATTGATTAATAAATCGTTCGCTTTTGTTCAGCACTCCGTTACAGCTCCAAATGGAGATATGGAAGGGACTCCAGTGAGTATTATGGAAGCCAGTGCTTGTGGGTTGCCAATTATCAGTACTTTTCATGGCGGCATACAAGATGCAGTGATTCATGAAAAAACAGGTTTTTTGGTAGATGAAATGGATGTAGACAAAATGGCTAATTACATGATATACTTTTGTGAAAACCACAAACAAGCGAATAATTTAGGCTTGAAAGGATGTGAGCATATCAAAGAGAATTACAATCAAGTAACTCAGTTGCAAAAAATTTATAAGTTAGCAAAAGAGAGTTTTTAGCAAGAAGCTTGCATGTCCATTTGTTTTATAAATAAATCCAAGTCGTCCTGACATTCATTATGTACTGACAACATATCCTTGTAAATTGATTTTTTCAACGAAACTTGATTCGTTAAAAATAAATCAAACTTTCTTAAGGCTTCCGGTGCCGGTTCGTTAAAATCTACAGAATAATCAGAGAGGTTTAAGTACTCGTAACATTCTTTTCCTTTTATTTCATAACTGATATTAAACGCAGGAATTCCGTTTATTAGAGATAGAATGCACATGTGTAAGCGGGTACCAACAACAAAACAGTATCTTGAATTGAGTAAATCCGTCAATTTAAAATAGGTATGAAAAGAAGTGACAATGTTTATTCTGCCAGCATAGTCACCGTTCTTTTGGAGAATAGCATCGCTGATAAGGGAAGCTGTTTTAGAATCATCTACATAGTCCTTTATGCCTTGACATGTAGAGATAAATTCTATGTCGAATCCTTTATCTAATAGTTTTTCACAAAGTTTTTGAATAAGAGCATAATATTGTTCCATATTTCGACTGTCATGTTTCCATGAGCGAACAGAGACAGCAACTAATTTGGAGTTTTTAGCTATAGAAACTCGAGGCTCTAATAAAAAAGCGGCATCTTTTGTCTGAAGTATTTTCGAATTACAACGAGTGGAATCGATGCATTTTTTAGAAAAAGAATCTCGAACTAAAATTGTGTCTATAAATTGGCTGTATTGGTTTAATAAATTTCTATCACGTTCATTTAAAGGGCCAACTGACTGGGAATATACAGCTGTTTTTTTATTTGTCTTTTTAGCTTGAATGAGTGGTAGGAGACATTTTTTTAAGCCATAATAAGAATTCATATATCCACCAGGACTACTAATATAGACATCAAACCCTCTGTAGGTTTTGTTAAATAAAAAATTTAATTTTAAAAATAAAGTCTTTACAGCGGTAGAACCCGTTGTTTTTTTATGATCCAACAACTCTCTAACAAACTTGACTTCAGGGTATTTTTCTTTTAAAAAATTATAATAGAATGTAGCGATGGAAACATCAAATCCTCTTTTCTTAAGAGACTCTGATAGAGCTAAGACAAGTGCCATGTCTCCATTGTTTACGGCATAAGCATTTGTAAGTAATACTCTTGTTCTTTTCTTCATAGATAGAAATAGGTTTGTTTGCTTACAAAGATAACCTTCTTTTGCCTTGTTCTGTTGGAAAATATTTTTTTTAAAAGAAAAGAAAAAGCCCTTTTTTTTATTGTTTTAGGTGTCATTGAAAATGGTGTAAATTATTGGGTTAAGAAAATAAGTTGTTATATTCGTGGCTCAGATTTTAAGGTAACGTATAAATTAAAGATACATCAAAAAGAACATGAATTCTGCAGTAAACGAAAGTCTTTCCATCCTGAAAAAAAGTAAAGTGTTGCTCTATCCAACAGACACTGTTTGGGGGATAGGGTGCGACGCCACAGATGAAAAGGCTGTGCAAAAAATTTATCAATTAAAAAACAGAGAAGAATCCAAAAGTCTTATTATTTTGGTCGATTCCATAGAAATGTTGCAAAAATATGTAGGAAGTATCTCGGCTAAAATTTTGAGGATTTTAGAAGAGAGTAAAAAACCGACGACCCTTATTTACAACAACCCAAAAGGATTGGCGAAAAACACGATTGCTTCAGACCAAACAATTGCCATTCGCATTGTCAAAAGTGGCTTTTGCCATGAATTGATTCGTCGTTTTGACAAGCCCATTGTCTCCACTTCCGCAAATACCAGTGGCAAGCCCACACCCAAATCCTTTTCAGAAATAAGTCCCGCTATTTTGGAGAGCGTAGATTATGTGGTAGCTTTGCATCAAAATCAAACAGCAGAAAAACCGTCCACAATTCTCAGGATTACAGAAGCGGGTGACATTGCGATTTTAAGAGAATAATACATGCAACAACCAAATTACAAAGAAGCACTTCGTGCTGAGATATTCGACTACATTTCCAAAGCATCTTTAGCCTTGCAGACAGAAAGCTATGTCATAGGAGGTTTTGTACGTGACTACATCTTGCAAAGAGAAACCGCCACAGACGTTGATATCGTCTCAGTAGGCAGTGGCATCGAATTGGCCAAAAAGGTTGCGGCACTCCTCCCCAACCAACCCAAAGTACAAGTTTTTAAGACCTATGGAACTGCCATGTTGCGCTATGAAGACCTGGAAGTGGAATTTGTAGGGGCTCGAAAAGAATCTTATGCTTCGGACAGCAGAAACCCAACCGTCAGTTCGGGAACCTTGCAGGACGACCAAAACCGAAGAGACTTTACAATAAACGCTTTGGCATTGAGTTTGCAACCCGACAGCTATGGACAGTTATTGGATCCTTTTGACGGCTTGCAAGCGATAACAGACAAGACATTGATTACCCCTTCGGCTCCAGACATCACTTTTTCTGACGATCCCCTTCGCATGCTGCGAGGCATCCGATTTGCCAGTCAATTGAATTTTCAAATTGATGCTGACTGTTTGGCCTCCATCGCCAAAAATTGTGACCGCATCCAAATTATTACCAACGAACGAATAGTGGCGGAGTTGCATAAAATAGTGCTTTCTGACAAGCCCTCTGCTGGGTTCTTACTTTTAGAACAAGTTGGATTGTTGTCAAAAATTCTTCCCGAATTGACAGCGCTTAAGGGTGTAGACGAACAACAAGGACAAAAACACAAAGATAATTTTTACCACACACTCGAAGTGCTAGACAACATCTCTGCAAACACCGATGATCTTTGGTTGCGATGGGCAGCACTGTTGCACGATATCGGCAAAGCTCCAACCAAAAAATTTGACAAAAAAAATGGATGGACGTTTCACGGTCATGAGTTTTTAGGTGCGAAAATGGTTTACAAACTTTTCAAACGCTTGAAAATGCCATTGAATGCAAAAATGAAATTTGTTCAGAAGTTGGTGCTTTTGAGTTCTAGGCCCATCGTGTTGGCAACCGATGTAACCGATTCGGCTGTCCGTCGATTGATCTTTGATGCAGGCGATGATTTGGACAGTTTGATGACTTTGTGCGAAGCAGACATCACTACCAAAAACCACCTCAAATTTAAAAAGTACCACCGCAATTTTAAAACGGTACGTGAAAAGGTCAAAGAAGTAGAAGCAAGGGATCACCTCCGTAATTTTGAACCTCCGATTTCAGGAGCGCTCATTATGGAAACTTTTCAGTTGAAACCCTGCCGAGAAATCGGACAAATCAAAGAAGTCATCAAAGAAGCTATTTTGGAAGGACAAATCCCGAATGAATACGAGCCGGCTTACGAATTGATGTTGGCTTGTGCATCCAAATTAGGATTGGTGCCCGAAGAGAAAAACTAAGAAGACTGCCCCGTATTCTTAAAATATTTTTCAAGTACCAATAGAGAAAGTATTCTTTCCTGTTTTTTATTTTGAAATTGAGCTACCCAAGATTTTGCATTTTTAAGAATGATCAACGCCTCGTTTTCATGACTCATATAGTAATTCACTTTTTCTATTAAATCTGAATAATCATCATTTATATGTACATAGTGGTGATTCGGAATTAATTTCCCTTCCATAAACCACGTTTCAAACTTTGGTGTTGGCATAAAGCAGAGAGAATTGGAAGATAGGATCCATTTCAGATTGGTTGCCACGTCAACTCCTTCAACAGATAGGATATATTTATATTGCAATTGGTCTTCAATACTCATATAATTCACATTCCAGTCATGAGGTCGTTTTCTAGGACTAAAAATTTCTTCAATATTACAGAGCGGGTGGTTTTTAAATTTGTCCACAAGTAAGCGTCTGTTTTCCTTGTGTACTCTACCCCTCCAAACAGCTTCATTTTTTTTCTTAGAAAAAGGGATTGGATCCTTGATGAATTTGTAATGTCGAATGGAGTTTAATTTGAGTAGCACAGAGTTTCCATTATTTTGAACAGGTCTACTCTTAACGATTGTCGGAAATTTTTGGTTTTCTGTAATGTCCCCAAATGCATAATCAATTTTATAAGTGGGTTTGAAATACCGAGTGGTTTTTATCAAGTCAAAATAATAGACATTCCCTTTCACAGGCTTTTTTATATCGATAATTTTTGATGAAACGGGACTTGTTTGCTGTTTTGAGAATTGCGCATAATACGCAAGTCTTTCTTGGATTGTTTTTTTAGAGTAGTTACTTTTTTTAGACAACCAATAATTTAGTTTTCTACGGTATAAATAGTTAGGGAGCAACGAATTAATGAAATTTGAAGCGTAGAAAAAAGTTTTATTTCTTTTTATTTTGTGGAGCCAATTCATGAAAATTTAAAAAGTTTGCATGTTGACAAGGTTGTAATAAGCACCTTTTGTTTTCAACAATTCGGTATGGTTTCCTTGTTCAATGATTTCACCCTTTTTCAAGACCACAATCAAATCTGCTTTTTGGATGGTTGACAAGCGGTGCGCAATGACGAGAGACGTTCTGTTTTTCATCATTTTTTCCAATGCGCCTTGTACCAACTGTTCTGATTCGGTATCCAGTGCAGAGGTTGCTTCGTCTAGGATCATGATAGGAGGGTTTTTGAGAACTGCTCTTGCGATGCTCAAGCGCTGTTTCTGTCCACCCGATAATTTGTTGCCGCCATCCCCAATATTGGTTTGGTACTGCGCTGCCAGGTCTTTGATGAATTCGTGGGCATTTGCAATTTTTGCAGCCTCGACGATTTCAGCCTCCGAGGACTTCTCTGTTCCCAGTGAGAGGTTTTCAGCAACACTGTCGTTGAACAAGATGGAGTCTTGGGTGACAATTCCCATCAAGTCTCTCAACGACTTTTTAGTCAAGTTTCGGATGTCTGTCCCGTCAATAGAAATACTTCCTTCATTGACATCGTAAAAACGCGTAATCAAATTTGCCAATGTAGATTTTCCACTTCCAGATTGTCCGACCAAAGCCACTGTTTGTCCTTTTGGAATGGTCAATGAGAAATTTTTTAACACATAATCTTCCTTGTATTTGAAAGAAATGTTGTCAAAGACAATTTCTTTGTCAAAGCTTGTTTTGCACGTTGGATTCTCAACCTCTTTGATGCTGTTTTCGGTTTCTAAAATTTCTAAGATGCGTTCTGCAGAAGCACCTCCTTTTTGAATTTTTGAAAAGGCTCCTGAAATTGATTTTACAGGCGCTAATACCGAGTAAAAAAGCCCGATATACGTAAAGAAAGTAGGGGCGTCCAAATGGCTGTTGTTGGACAGTACCAAGTTGCCGCCGTACCAAAGGATTGCAATAATGGTGAGTGCTCCTAAAAATTCGCTGGTTGGAGATGCCAAGGCTTGTCTTTGGGTTACTTTGACCATCAGTTTGGCGTAATTGCTTGTCGAAGCCAAAAATCGATTTTTGATCTTGTTTTCTGCATTGAATCCTTTGATGACTCGAAGCCCAGTAAGGGTTTCTTCAACAAAAGATAAAAAGCGGCCGCCTTCTTTTTGGGCTTTCATAGAATTGGCTTTTAACTTTTTGCCAATAGAAGAGATGATCCAACCAGAAACAGGCAACATGACAAAGACAAACAACGTCAGCTTTGCACTCATCGAAAACATCATCAACAAGGTGATGCAGATGGTGATGGGATCTCTAAAAATTGTTTCCAAGGTCGATAGAAAAGACGCTTGTACCGCCTGTACATCCAACGTCATCCGAGACATCAAATCTCCTTTTCTTTTTTCTGAAAAATAAGAGATGGGCAATTCAATGATTTTGCTGTACAAAGCATTTTGCAGATCTCGAACGATGCCATTGTTGATGTATGCCAATTCGAAAGTAGCCAAATACCGGAACAAATTTTTGAAGAAAAACAAGCCGACACAGACTGCGCAAATCACGCCCAAAGTAGCCAGGACTCCGTTGGATGCTACATGTTGGGTGATCTCGTAATAAAAACTGTCTTTTAAAAAGTCAAAACTGTTTGCAATTCCTTTGTACATAGGTTTGCCATAGGTCTTTGTGTCTGTTTTGAAGAGGATGGCCAATACAGGCAAAAAAGAAAGCACAGTCAAAATATTAAAAATGGCATAGAGTACATTGAACAAACCACTCAGCCAAGCGTGTTTGATAAAAGGACGTGCAAAGTTTAGTATTCTTTTAAAATGATTCATTCTGTTTTTTTATAGAGACAATTCTGAGATGATTCGTTGTGTTTTTTCATCCAATGCACGTTCTGTTTCCGTTGCACTTTCTTCGGAATCCAATGCCGTATTCACACTGAAATAGAATTTTATTTTTGGTTCGGTGCCACTCGGCCTTGCGGCTACACGGGTGCCTTGTTCGGTTGTAAAAATCAATACATTGGATTTCGGTAGGTCAATGGCACTTACTTCTCCCGTAATCAAATTCTGTAAGGTTGCTGCTTGGTAGTCGGCGACGTACTGAACCCTTTCACCATCAATATGTGTATAAGGTTTGTCTCTTAGGGCAGCCATCATCTGTTTGATTTGAGCGGCTCCGTCCATTCCTTTTTTGGTGATAGAAATCAAATGTTCCTTGTAAAAACCGTGTTGGACATAAAGCTTGAGCAATTCTTTGTAAAAAGAGCTGCCGTTTGCTTTTGCATCGGTAGCAATTTCGCAAGCCAACAGGGCAGAGGTAATGGCATCTTTGTCTCTTACAAAATCACCGACCATAAACCCAAAACTCTCTTCTCCACCGCCAATAAACTCCAATTCGGGAAAGTCCACAATCATTTTGGCAATCCATTTGAATCCGGTCAAGCAAATTTTAGTTTCCACACCATAGTTGTTTGCAATGGCAGAAACCATGTCCGTAGATACGATGGTCGTACCGACAAATTGCTTTCCATCCAAACGGCCTTCTTGCTGCCATTTTTTGACCAAAAAGTCAATCATCAAGACCATGGTTTGGTTTCCGTTCAAGAGTTTGATCTTTCCGTCCAAGTCTCGTACTGCGATTCCTACACGATCGCTGTCTGGATCTGTTCCGATGACGATGTCAGCAGTTACTTTTTCTGCCAATTCGGTTGCCATCTTCAAGGCCGCAGGTTCCTCAGGATTGGGGGAGTCGACTGTCGGGAAATTTCCGTTCGGCACGCGTTGCTCTTCGACAATGTGTACCTTCTGATACCCTGCTTTTTCCAAAGTTTCCGGCATGGCTGTAATGGAAGTTCCGTGCAAAGAAGTAAAAACAATACAGAGATCGTCTCTGTTTGTCAATTCCAAACTTCCGTTGGCCACACAGGCGTCTGTAAATGCAGTATCGACCTCTTTTCCGATGTATTCCAACAATGCTGGATTGGCATCAAATTTAATTTCAGAAAAATCCAATCGGTTTACTTCTGCGATGATTCCGCTGTCGTGGGGTGGGACAATTTGTCCCCCGTCAGACCAATAGACTTTGTAGCCATTGTATTCAGGTGGGTTGTGTGAGGCTGTCAAGACAATTCCCGCATCACATGACAAGTGGTTCACGGCAAAGGACAAAGCAGGTGTGGTGCGCAAGGCCTCAAAAAGGTAGACTTGAATTCCGTTTGCGGTGAGTACATCCGCCACCACTTTTGCCAACGTGTCGCTCTGGTGTCTGCAATCGTAGGCAATGGCCACACTACAGCCATTGTTTGGAGCGTTTTTTAGTAAGTAATTGGAAAGCCCTTGGGTGGCTTTTCCAAGTGTGTATTTGTTGATGCGGTTGGTGCCTGCACCCATCAAACCACGGATGCCTCCTGTTCCAAATTCAAGGTCTTTGTAAAAACTGTCCAACAGTACATCGGGGTTGCTCTCTAAAAGTGTCTTGACCGCTGTTTGTGTCTCCGTATCGAAGGTAGGCGAAAGCCACTTTTGGGCTGTTTCGTTGCTTTGAAGGGTACTCATAGTATTTTTTTTAGTTTTTACAAAAGTAAAAGATTCTAGGTAACAGAAGCCTGTTATTGTTAAAATAATCAACGCTGTTTTTACAGGATCTCTTGTGTTGTTTTATAGTTTTTAGTTTTCTTTTTACTGCGCAAGATCAATTCTCCAAGAAAACCTGCTAAAAAGAGCTGTGTTCCCAGAACCATACAGGTCAAGGCAATGTAAAACAAGGGGTTGTCTGTGACCAAAGGGGCAGGCTTTTGCAAGTAAAAAACAGCGATCAATTTAGAGGCACCCATGTACATGGTCGCGATCAAACCAAACAAAAAAGCAAGTGTGCCAGCAAAGCCAAAAAGGTACATGGGACGTTTTCCAAATCGACTGACAAACCAAAGGGTCAATAGGTCTAAAAAACCATTGACAAAGCGTTCCATGCCAAACTTGGTCTCGCCGTATTTTCGGGCTTGGTGTTGCACGACTTGTTCTGCGATTTTTTCAAAACCCGCATCTTTGGCTAGTAAGGGAATGTATCGGTGCATTTCTCCTTCCACATCAATTGCTTTGACGACTTTGATGTCAAAGGCTTTGAGTCCACAATTGAAGTCGTTTAAGGAGATTCCAGAAACTTTTCGAGCCGCCCAATTGAACAATTTGGAAGGGATATTTTTGCGAATTTTGGAATCGAAGCGTTTCTTTTTCCAACCGCTCACCAAGTCGTATTTTTCAGTGACAATCTTTTGGTACAGTGCGGGGATTTCATCGGGAGCGTCCTGCAAATCTGCATCCATGGTAATAACGACTCGGCCTTTGACTTCTTTGAAACCCGCGTGCAAAGCTTGGGATTTTCCGTAATTTCTTGAAAACCGAAGGGCTTTGACACAGGGGTTTCCAGCACTTAGTTTTTCAATGATATCCCAGGACTTGTCTGTACTGCCATCGTCGATAAACAAAATTTCATAGCGGTAGTTTTCTGCACACATCACCCGAACAATCCAATCGTGCAATTCTTGCAACGATTCTTCTTCGTTCAAAAGGGGGATGACTACGGAAAGGTCTGTGTTAAATTCCAAATTAAAAAAGAATTAAGCTTCCTTCGTGTTTTTCAGGATGGCTCCTGTGATGGCCGAAATGACAAACCCAATAAAAGCACTGGCAACCAAACCAATGGCAGAAGAAATAAAAGGTCCTTTTAGTTTTTCACCTAGCTGAGCAGCCAATTCAATTTCCTGTTCGCTCATTCCTTTGTTGAACATGTCTTCTTGCTGTTGTAAAAGAATTTGATTCATAAAATCAGGCTCGATAAAGGTCATAAATAGTTGGTTGTAAACAATGGAAATCACAGCGCTTACCAAGGCAATTCCCACGCCTATTTTTGCCGCTTCACCAAAAGACAAATAGCCTTCGTTAGCGGCTTTGAATTTTTTAATTCCGACCACAATGAGAGCAGCCATCAAAGCAAAGCTGAGCGTACCGTATATGGGTTTTGGGCTCAGGTGGTCTCCCAGAGCATATTGAATGAGACTGATGAGGACGGAAGTTCCTCCCAAGAACAATCCGTAATTTTTTACAATTTCTTTGTTTCCAATTGATTGATTTTCCATTTTTTTTTTTGTAATTCCAAACAAATATACTTAATTCCCGCCAAGTGTAGAAATTTAATTGACAGATAAACCCTTTTTAAATTGGAGAAATACAGCGTGTTTTAAAATGTGTTCTTCGATCGAAAGCAAGCTTTTAAAATAGCGGTTTTTCAATCTATAATGTGCTATATTTGCAGGGAATTACAACCTACACAAAAATGGCAGTAGCACACAAATCAAAAATCGAATTTGAAATAGGATTGGACGAAAATAAGGTTCCAGAAACGATTTCTTGGAGCGCAGAAGACGGAGGTATTGACAATACGGAGAGCAAAGCCGTTCTCTTGTCCATATGGGACCCCAAAAAGAAAGACACCCTTCGCATCGATTTGTGGACAAAAGACATGCCAGTAGACGAGATGAAGCAATTTTTTCACCAAACATTGGTCTCCATGAGCCATAGCTTTGAAAGAGCCACCAACGACGAAAAGATGGGGGCAACCATGCGAGATTTTTGCGACTATTTTGCCGAAAAATTAGAACTACAGAAATAAAAGTGCTAGCGAAGGGTTATTTTTTTGGCAACCTTTTGCAATTGACTGACATCGGGACATGCATTCAGGCATTCTTGAATTGTTTTGTCCGAAGTGGGATAGTGCATTTCCCCAGCGATTTCTGACAAGGGAAGGAGCACAAACTTTCGTTCGAGCATCCGGGGATGTGGTACTTTTAATACAGCAGTTTCAAAGGTTTTGTTTTCATACAAAAGCAAGTCTATGTCAATCGTCCGGTCTTGGTATCCTTTTTTATGGCCACGTGTTCTTCCCAAAATCAATTCCAATTCCAAAAGTTTTTCCAAAAACTCCGTTGCTTTGAGCTGCGTGGCGACTTCTATGCAAAGGTTGTAAAAAGGAGCTCCATCAAAACCCAGTGCGGGAGACGCGTAGAGCGAAGAAATTTTTTTGACATCGCCCAGTGTATTGTCAATGGCACGCACTGCCAACTGTAAGTTGTCAAATTTGTTGTCCAAGTTGCTGCCCAAGGACAGAAATGTATTTTGTGTAGCTTTTTTCATTTTTGAATACGGATGTCTGGCAACGATGTCAAGGCATTGCGACACAAAGAAACAAAAGAAAATGTTATATTTGTGTTCAATCTTCAATCAAATTTTATGAATTTTCTAAGAAACCTATTTGCGTCTATTTTGGGCTTTTTTATAGCTATTTTTCTTCTCATCGCAGTTTTTGCAGGAATTGCTGTCGCAGTCAATGATACACCGCAAATAGTTGTGTCTGAAAAATCGGTTTTGAAAATTCAATTGGACACCCAAATCAAAGATTATGCGCCGAACGACGACAACCCATTGGCAGAAATTTTGGGAACTTTGGACAGAGTCACAGGACTGAACACTCTTTTAGAGGCGATTGAAAATGCGAAAAACGACGAAAAAATTTCGGGCATCAGTATCGAAACAAAAAGTTTGCAAGGAGGTATTTCCCAACTCACAGCCATTCGCAGTGCTTTGGAAGATTTCAAAACCACTGGAAAATTTGTCATGGCCTACGCCGATGTATACGGTCAAAAAGATTATTATTTGAGTTCTGTGGCGGACTCCTTGTTTTTAAGTCCGATTGGGCAGATTGAATTCAAAGGCTTGGCTTCTGAAATTTTATTTTTCAAAGATTTTCAAGACAAATACGGCGTAAAGATGGAGGTCATTCGCCACGGAAAATACAAAAGTGCGGTCGAGCCGTTTTTGGAAAATAAAATGAGCAAAGCAAATAGAGAACAAATTCAATCTTTGTTGCAGTCGCTTTGGTCAGCCCTTGTCCAAGACATCTCCTTGTCGCGGGGTTTGTCCTTAGAAACGTTGAATGAGATTGCAGACTTTTCCAAAGGGAGAGCAGCAGACATGGCTGTGGAGAACAAACTCGCAGATGCAGCTTTGTATCGAGATGCCTATGATGAAAAACTAAAAGCCTTGGCGCAAACAGAAACGTTAAACTCCCTCAACTTGATGGATTACATCCAATCGAGAAGTGGGCGTGTTTTCAATCCAGCTACTGAAAGAATCGCGGTAGTTTATGCGCAAGGAGACATACAGTACGGCAAAGGTGACGAAAACTACATCGGTCAAGAGTTGATGGTCAAAGCTTTGGAGCAAG
>DLQL01000027.1 GCA_002477565.1 Flavobacteriaceae bacterium UBA7433 | reverse complement strand
TCTTTCCCAAAAACCAAAAGGTCGTATTTCTGAGTCAATTCTTCGGATTCTTCTCGAGGTCTTTGAGAAGAACTTTTTCGCATTTTGTTTTTAAGGTATTTGTAGAGATTGTTGCTGCGCTTGGCTGCGAAATTCTTCAATTCAAAATTTTCGATGGTTGAAGCTCCCATACGATAAAACAAGTCAAAGCTTGTTCTGAGTTTGAAATGGGAGACCAATTCGTTGACCACCTTTTCACTCAAAGAAATTTTCAAATACTTTAATTTTCGAGTCAAAAGAATTTTTCCTTCGTCGGCAATGCGTTTTTCTTCTTCTTTTAATGCAGCACGAATGCGTGCCTTTGCTCTTGCAGTGACAACAAATTCGAGCCATCTCGGATTGGGCTTGTTCGTGTTGGAGGTCATGATTTCTACCTGGTCACCACTTCCCAAGACGGTGTCGAGAGGGGTTAATTTTCCATTTACCAGCGCGCCTCTACAGCGCAAACCGACGTCGGTGTGTACCGCAAAGGCAAAATCAAGTGCGGAAGCTCCTTTGGGCAAGGACTTCAAATCTCCATTTGGCGTGAAAACAAAAATTTCTTCAGAATAGAGGTTTAGTTTAAAGTCTTCAACAAAATCAACAGCATTGATGCTTTTGTTCTCCAAGGTGTCCTTCAAACGATCTAGCCATGTTTCCAATACACTTTCAGCTGAAGTTCCTTGTTTGTATTTGAAATGTGCTGCATAGCCTTTTTCGGCAATCTCATCCATGCGCTCCGATCGAATTTGGACTTCAACCCATTTCCCACGTGGTCCCATGACAGTGATGTGCAAAGATTCGTATCCAGTAGTTTTGGGATTGGTAATCCAATCTCTCAAACGAAGCGGATTGGGATTGTAATGTTCAGTAACAATGGAATAAATTTTCCAAGCATCAAATTTTTCATTCTTTTCATTCGATTTGTAAATAATTCGAATGGCAAATTTGTCATAGACTTCCTCAAAGCGAACGTTTTGTGCACGCATTTTTCGGCATATAGAGTAGATGGATTTGGACCTCCCTTTGATGGTGTATTCAAAGTTTTGATCTTTGAGCGTTTCTCTAATTTTTTCAGAAAAAGTTTCGATGTAAGCGTCTTGCTCTTCTTTGCTTTCGATAATCTTAGCAGAAATATCATTGTACACATCAGATTCGGTGTATTTCAAGCCCAAGTCTTCTAAGGTGGTTTTGATATTGTACAAGCCCAGTCGATGTGCGAGTGGTGCGTAGATATACAGTGTTTCAGAGGCGATTTTTACCTGCTTGTGAGCGGGCATGGCATCCATGGTCTGCATGTTGTGCAACCGATCGGCAATTTTGATAAGAATGACTCGAACATCGTCGTTCAAGGTCAACAACATTTTTCTAAAGTTCTCTGCTTGAATGGAGGCGTCTTGTGTTTTGTTGAGACGCGATATTTTGGTCAGGCCACTGACAATTTTAGCAATTTTTTCTCCAAAAAACTGTTCCATGTCGTTAACAGTATAAGGCGTGTCTTCGACCACATCGTGCAAAAGAGCTGCAGCAATAGAAGGTGCTCCAAGGCCAATTTCGTAGGCGACAATTTTGGCAACTGCAATGGGGTGAAAAATATAGGGCTCCCCAGTTTTTCTTCTTTGCTTGCTGTGGGCCTCCAAGGACAAGTCAAAGGCTTTTCGAATCAATTTCTTATCCGTCAGCGACAAGGTTTGGTAGGATCCTTTTAGCAAGTCCTTGTACCGCTTGGCAATTTCTTTATTTTCTTCTTCTATGGTCGCTTGGTAACTCATCATCGAAATATAGCATATTTTGCTTAAAATTGGTTTTTATTACCTGTAAATTTTTGAAAGATTTTTTTCAGGGTTTAGGAAAAATTCCGTTGTCGTTTGGCTTCAAAAATCAGCACAGCTGCGGCGACAGAAACATTCATGGAGTCTATCTTTCCATTCATAGGGATGATGATTTTTTTGTTTGCATTTTCAAGCCAATCTTCGGAAAGACCAACAGCTTCTGTACCTACGACAATCGCTGTTGCCTTTTTCAAATCTTGATCTTGGTAGGGTTCGGCGTCTGTTTTGAGTGCAGCCGCATAGACCGAAATTTTATGCTCTTTTAAATAGGTCAAAATTTCCTCAGTAGAGCCCGTTGCAACTTGCGTAGTAAATAAACAACCGACACTGCTGCGTATGGTATTTGGATTGTACAAGTCTGTCTTTGGATTCGCAATCAGCACGGCGTCGATGTCTGCTGCATCCGCCGTTCGCAACAAAGCACCGATGTTGCCCGGTTTTTCTGGAGCTTCTGCTACCAAGAGCAAAGGGGCTTTTCTTTTAAAAACAAGTTCCTCTAAGGCATGGCTTTTTGATGCTGCCAAAGCAAAGACACCTTCCGTTGTGTCGCGGGTAGCAACTTTGGTATAAACTTCTGTTGATAGCTCGATACAGGTTGTGGCACTCGGTAAACTTTCTAGAAGCGATGCCAAGCTTTCTTCGTCAATAATAGTACTGCAATACACTAATTTATGGATGGAATATCCACCCTCAATAGCCAAATGAATCTCGCGTCTTCCTTCCAATAAAAAATTACCGGATAGCTTTCTAAATCGGGATTTATCCTTCAGCTGTATCCACTCTTTGACAGAAGGATTTTGAAGACTGCTGATTTTTTTGTGCATGTGTAATTTTTTTACAAAAATAAGATTTTATTCCATCTACTATTGAATTCGTCAAGGAATGTAACAGGCAAAAGTCTTTGCCTGCTCAATCGATGGCTCGTTTATGGTTGAGGAGGAGTCCAACCATGTAGTTATATCCTTGAATGCCCTTATTTTGTCGGTTGGCCTTGAGGTAGGTATGGTAACCTTTCTTAAAAAATGGTTCTAAGGGGTTTTGGTATTGTTTCCAAAAATGAGAGGCCTCGTATAGGTTTTTTAAAACTCCTAGGTGCAACTGATTGCACATTTTTGTATAGGAAGTGCCATTTCTTTTTGCAATTTCTGAAAGCAAATATTTCAGAGCCTTCAGTTTTCCCGCGTATTGAAAATATAGGTTATCACTAGAAATACAAGCGAGGTATCCAATAAAATTCGCTTCTTTTTCTGGCGCGTAGCCCAGTTGATGCGCCATTTCATGACAGGTGGTGAATGCAGTTCCCAACAACGGTGTATTGTCGTTGACCTGTGCTTCTCCTGAAAAGGGATTGAGGTAGCCTGCAAAACCCATATAAGTAAGGGGTTTACTGAATAAAGAGTTTTTTATAGAGGGGTTTTTGTAGGCTAAAAAAGGATAGGAATCGCTTGTGCGTTGGTAGCTCTTTATGGCCAAGTTGTAGAGGTCTTTTTGGGAGTAGGTCATCGACGCTGCCGTTTGCTTGTTTTTGGCGAGTTGGACTTGCAAACTGTTGACTTCTAAGACTAGGCCTTCTGTAAAAGAAAGCAATTGTGTCAAAGTGAATGTTTGGGATTTGATTCCCATCTGACTTGCCAAAGGAATTCGAAAATAATTCATTCCCCAAGAGAGGTAAAATGCCAAATGAAGGATGGAAAGCGTTTTTCCAACTGCCCAGAAGTACCTTTTGAGTTCTAAACCCCGATTCCTAAAAACAATGTATACAAACCGAAGAAACAAAACCATGAGCGATCCGTAAAATACATCTCCAATGCTAAAAGGGAGCCCTCCAAAGACAAAACGCATAAAACCTGAGAGTCTTGGATAGATGCCTGTCGCGTAATAGCGTTCCACGAAATTTGGAAATAGCGACAGCAATTGAACTGTGGCAATCTGTAAAAGCAAAAAGTAAGTCCAGTAGCGAGCGTACAGAGAATTGTTCATGTTGTTTTGAGTTGCAGCACACTTTTGATAGGAAAATGGCAGTCTTACCTTTCAAAGATACTGTCTTTTTGTTTGTCTTGTCAAAAAAAAACACTTTCTAAAACCCGCATGACAAGCCTTAATTTTAAAGGTCTTTATAGAAGTGAGCTACTTATGAACAATTTTGAACTCTTATAAACAGTCAAATGTTGAAATTAAAAGTCCCTATTTAAATTCATTAATTCAAATATTCAATTAAATTTGTAGCTATGGAGCGGACAAATACGATCAAAGGAAAAAAAGTTGACAAAAGTAGAATCATCAGCCTCGAAAAAGGCAAAATCCCCCCACAAGCTCTAGATTTGGAAGAAGCCGTGTTGGGTGCCATGATGATAGATAAAAAAGGAATCGACGATGTCATCGATATTTTGCACGCAAAAGCTTTTTACAAAGAGGCACACAAAGAAATTTACGCAGCTGTATACGCCTTGTTTCAGAATTCGGAACCTACCGATTTGTTGACCGTTTCCAACCAATTGCGCAAAGAAGGCAAGCTAGAATTTGTGGGTGGTGATTTTTACCTCATCAAATTGACTCAAAAAGTGGCTTCTTCTGCCCATATTGAATTCCATGCCCGCATCATTATTCAAAAATACATACAGCGTCAGTTGATAAGTATTTCAAGTGAAATCATTGAAAATTCTTATGACGAAACTTCAGATGTTTTTGATTTGTTGGACAATGCCGAATCGAAATTGTTTGAAGTCACTCAAGGAAACTTAAAAAAGAGTTCTGAAACCGCCAAAGACTTGGTAAAACAAGCCGTATCTAAAATTCAAGAAATCGGAAACAAAGAGGGAATGAGTGGCCTGGAGACAGGCTTTACCAAACTGGATGCTTTGACCTCTGGATGGCAGCCTTCGGATTTGATTATTATCGCTGCACGTCCCGGAATGGGGAAAACGGCTTTTGTCATCTCCATGGCCAAAAACATGGCCATCGATTTCAACCATGCAGTGGCCTTGTTCTCCTTAGAAATGTCTTCTGTACAATTGATCACTCGTATGATCTCAAGTGAAACTGGCTTGACTTCCGAAAAGTTGCGTAAAGGAAATTTGGAAGCTCACGAATGGGAACAATTAAATGTCAAGGTGAAAAACCTTTCTGATGCACCCATTTTTATCGACGACACTCCGTCGCTGTCCATCTTTGATTTGCGCGCCAAAGCAAGACGTCTCGCTTCTCAACACGGCATCAAAATCATTGTGATTGATTACCTTCAGTTGATGACTGCTGGCGGTAGCGGAGGAGGAAACCGAGAACAAGAAATCTCCATGATTTCACGAAATTTGAAAGCACTTGCCAAAGAATTGAGCATTCCTGTCATTGCGTTGTCCCAATTGTCACGTGCAGTGGAAACCCGAGGAGGCTCTAAAAGACCTTTGCTTTCCGATTTAAGGGAATCAGGAGCCATCGAACAAGACGCAGATATTGTTTCGTTTATCTTTCGTCCCGAATACTATGGATTGACCGAATGGGACGATGACGATCATTCACCTTGCGAAGGCCAAGGCGAATTTATAGTGGCAAAACACCGAAATGGAGGGTTGGAAAACATCCGTTTAAAGTTTACAGGACACTTGGCAAAATTTTCCGATTTGGAAGCTGGATTTGGCAATGAATTCCAATCCAAAATGAACGATTTCAATCAAGAAATTACTTCTGAAAACTTTCCGACTACACAAGATGCTTTTGATGGAGTTGATGACGGCGAAGTGCCTTTCTAAAAAGAAACACTTCGGGTTTTTTCAATGGGTTTTAAAACCATATTTTAAGCTTTCAATTCATTTTTTAAAAGTACATTTCACCCTTTTGATTCAGCTTGGATGTGCTTCAACATATTCATTTCAAATAAGTTTGCACCATCACTTAAAAAATGTATTTTTGCCAACAAAACTCATTTAAAATGGCGACAACGCAAGAACTCAAAGATTTTTCTCAACAAGTAAGAAGAGATATTTTACGAATGGTACATGCTGTGAATTCAGGTCACCCTGGAGGCTCTTTAGGCTGTACCGAATTTTTGACCGTTTTGTACCAAGAAATCATGGAGTATTCGTCAGATGTTTTTGACATGGATGGAAAAAATGAAGATCTTTTCTTTTTGTCAAATGGTCATATTTCACCAGTTTTTTATAGTGTTTTGGCACGAAGTGGTTATTTTTCTGTATCCGAATTGGCTACTTTTAGAAAATTAAATTCTCGTTTGCAAGGGCATCCCACCACCCACGAAGGTTTGGAAGGAATCCGCATGGCTTCGGGATCCTTAGGACAAGGAATGAGTGTGGCCATTGGCGCTGCACAAGCAAAAAAATTAAATGGCGACGCGAAGACCGTGTTTTCCCTTCACGGCGATGGAGAGTTGCAAGAGGGTCAAAACTGGGAAGCCATCATGTATGCTTCTGCTAAAAAAGTGGACAACCTGATCGCCACAGTAGATTTGAACGGCAAACAAATCGACGGGACAACGGACCATGTATTGGCCATGGGCGACGTCAAAGCCAAATTTGAGGCTTTTGGATGGATTGTATTGGAAGAGAACAAAGGAAATGACATTGAAGCCATTACAGCCATTCTCAACGAAGCAAAAGCATTGTCCGGAAATGGGCAACCCATTTGTATTTTGTTGTACACAGAAATGGGGAACGGTGTTGATTTTATGATGCATACCCATGCATGGCACGGAAAAGCACCGAACGACGCTCAGTTGGAAGAAGCTTTTGCTCAAAACCCAGTTACCTTAGGAGATTACTAAAATCTTTTTAAGACATAAAAAAAACCAGCCATTCGGCTGGTTTTTTTGTGCAATTCGATATCAAGTATCTCCTATGGGATGTTCAAATATTTGTGTGTTTGTAGTGAAATTTTCCATTTTGGGTTTTTCATGACATACGCGACAATTTTGGGCGTCATCAGTTCTTTTTTGCTCCATTCTGGTTGTAAAAACAATTGGCAATTGCCCGATGTCTTGGCAGCTTGTTGTTCTGCAAATTCGAAATCGTGTTCGTTGTGCACAATCATTTTTAATTCATCAGCTTCTTGGTAAATTTTTGACAAGGGAAGCTTTGTCTTTTTTGGAGACAAACAAATCCAGTCCCATTTTCCGGACAAAGGATATGCACCCGAGGTTTCTATATGGGTTTTTATTTGTGAATTCCGCAAAGATTCCGTGAGGTAGTCCAAAGACCACATCAATGGTTCTCCACCTGTAATCACAACGGTATTTGCATGAACTTTTGCCTCTTTTACAATGACATCAGTCAGCGTAGGCGGGTGGAGTTGTTCGTTCCAGCTTTCTTTGACATCACACCAATGACATCCTACATCACAACCACCGATGCGGATAAAATACGCTGCAGTTCCCGTGTGTGCACCTTCTCCTTGAATGGTATAAAAGGCCTCCATCAAAGGCAGCATTTTGCCGAGTGCAATCTTTTCTTGTGTTTCTTTTTTAGTCATGTGTATGCTTGAGCGGGCAAAGATACTCAAAGCATTAGAAAATGTACCATTTTGTTGGGCGGTTTTGTGTGCCTGTGAATCATTCCTTGAAATATAGGGTGCATTTGGTTTGTCCTTTTGTAGATTTCAACTATTTTTGAATTTGACTCTTTAAATTTCACTCATGGTTAAAATTGCCACACGTTTCGCTTTTCTTTTGTTTCTTATTGTGGGGATCTCTTGTTCCAATTCTAGCCAATTTCAACTTGCAAAAAATCAGGTAGGTCCATTGAATTCAAAGACAGCAATGCATGAGATTAAGAATTTGTTTGCAAAAGATTCTGTGGTCAAAATATTGAGTGAAGGCATTTTAGGCTATCGAGGTGCTTATTCACAAGAAGATGATGTGTACTTGGTCTATGCAAAAGGAGGGAAGCACTTGTTGACCATCACTCCAAGAGAGCCCTTGGATTCCTTGTCTACCATTCGAAATGTTGCCGTACACGATGCTAATTATATCACAGAAAACGGGATTGGTCTCAATTCGGTATTTTCAGAAATCAATTTGATGTCGCGCATTACCAAGACAGAAGTTACTTTTACAAAAGCCATCTTGTTTCTGGACGATCTCAATGCGACAATGACGTTGAACAAAAGTGACTTGGGGATCAAGACAATCCGTTTGGAACCCATTCAACTGGAACAGATTCCCGACGCCGTCAAACCGCAAAGTTTTGTGATTTGGTTTGATTGAACAAAGGGGGTCCTTATTTTAAAACCGTCATTTTAATCGGGATGTCTTTTTTCGGCCATTCATATACATCAATTGCTTCCGCAGCGATTTTATCAATCAATTCGATTCCTTCGACAACTTCCCCAAACACGGTGTGCTCATAATCCAAATGGCTTTGTAATTTGTGGGATTGGATCACATAAAACTCAAAAGGAGTTGATTTTTTTTCGGGATTGTGTTCCCAATCTCTTGCTGCCGCAAGGGCTCCCCGTTTGTGCTTCCTGTTTTTACGAAATTCTGATGGCAAGAGGTAGTTGTTGAGTCGATTTCGAAAAGCCGTAGTTTGTTCGCTGTCGGAGTTTCCTCCTTGTACGATGAATCCCGGAACGACACGGTAAAAACAGGTGGTGTCAAAGTAACCTTTTTCGGTCAGGTATAAGAAACTAGCGCGGTGCAAAGGGGTGTTTTTATACAATCGAAGGGTCATCACCCCCAGACGCGTGTGCAATTGCACATAGGTCTCTTGGTGTTTTTGTCCGTAAGCAGTCATAAATTCGACAGCAGTAGCAGTTCGGATGATGTCTTTGGCAAGGGCTTTTGGAGGCGTTTGGACAATCGTTTTGGAGGCGGGTGTTTTGAAAGATTCTCGGGCTTTGCCTTTCGAGGTTTTTGTACTTTGCATGCAAGCAGTCAGCAACAGACAAAGGAAACTGAATCTTGCCAGGTGTCTGTTGGCTTTTAAATTTTTTTTTGGATGCAACATGGCAAGAACTTATAGAATTCCGTGGTACAGACTTTTGACAATCCCATCAGAAAGCCCAATCTTAGGAACGTAAATTTTCTTTGATTTCGACCATTTCATGGCAGAGAGGTATATTTTTGTTGCTGGAATGATCACGTCTGCACGGTCTTGATTCAATCCCAATTCGGAAATGCGCTCTTCGTAGGTCATTTTTTTTAAAAATTGGTAATGGGCATTCATGTAAATGTAAGAAAGCGGTTTGTCAGAACGTTGGCCAGACATCTTAAATATTTTATTGATGTTTCCTCCAGAGCCAATCAAGGCCATTTTTTTAAGTCCTTTGGTATGAGTAGCGATCCAAGTTTTTATTTCTTTCCAAATGATTTTGTTGTTGCTGTTTTTGTTCAACAAACGTACGGTGCCAATTTTAAAAGATTTGGAACAGCGTAGTTTTCCTTTTGAAAAGACCGTAAATTCAGTACTGCCACCGCCAACATCGACATACAAATAAGATTTTTTTCCATCGATCAACTGTGATAAATCTGTAGATGCAATGATTTCAGCTTCTTTTTTTCCATTGATTATTTCGATGTGTATTCCGGTTTTTTTTTCAATTTCGGCAATCAATTCTTTTCCGTTTGAGGCATCTCTCATGGCAGAAGTGGCGCATGCCTTGTATTTTTCAACGGCGTGTACTTGCATCAATAATTGAAAGGCTTTCATGGCAGCGATCATCCGGTTTTTATTTGCATCCGAAATGCTTCCTCCAAGAAAAACATCGGCTCCCAATCGAATGGGCACACGGATCAATTCTGATTTTTTAAAGGTGGGTTCTTCTTCTTTTTTTAAAATGATATTAGAGATCAAGAGCCTAACGGCATTGGAACCGATGTCAATAGCCGCGTATTTTTTTATTTCGATCAAAGGGTTTGGTTTCAACGTTTTTTGAGGTTCTTGGGGAATTCTTTCAGAATCGTCTTTCCTTTTTTGATGCTTTTCCAATGATTGTTTTCAAATTGAATAGCAATCACCCCACAGGTAGGGACATGGGAGATGAGCTGATTTCCAAATTTGTTGACAAAATCATTGATGCCATGGTCGTGGCTAAAAATGATGGCAGAATCAAATTCGTCATCCAGGGCCTTGATGGTTTTTACCAAGTAGCCGTCACTAAAATTATACAGTGATTTTTTAATTTGTAAATTGGACAGAGGAAAACCAAAAACATTCGAAAAAATTACGGCTGTGGAAAGTGCACGTGTGGCACTGCTGGTGATAAAAACTGCGGGTTTTTCAATTTTGTCTTTTAGTGCAGCTGCCGTGAGGTAAGAGTCGCGGATTCCTCTTTTTTTCAGGGGTCTATCGATGTCTTCAATTCCTTTGTATTCCCAGGAAGATTTGGCATGCCGAACAATATAAACTGTTTTCATCTATATGAATTGGTTGAATCAAATATACTAAAATTGTTCAATTGATACGGGAAAGAGAGACAAATTTTAAACTAAAAAATCAAGGCGCCAATCTGTCAATTTTCCAGCTATAATCCTTTTGGGCTGTATAGCGAATGCGATCGTGCATGCGGTTGGCTCTTCCTTGCCAAAATTCAATGGATACCGGTTTGACGAGATATCCTCCCCAGTGTTTTGGTCGGGGAATCTCTTGGTTTTGAAACCTTTCTTCTAAGGTCTTCAATTGCTGTTCCAAAGACTCTCTGCTGGGAACAACATCGCTTTGAGGGGATGCCCAAGCACCAAGTTTGCTGCCATCAGGTCGTGATTCAAAATAACCATCAGACAGGTTATTAGCAATTTTTTCTGCTGTTCCTTTGATGATGATCTGTTGTTCTGAATTTTGCCAAAAAAAGGACAGACATACTTCTGGGTGCGCTGCGATTGCTTTTCCTTTTTCGCTCAGATAATTCGTATAAAAAATAAATCCTTCCTCGGTAAATTTTTTAAGCAAAACCACCCTGCTTTTTGGAAATCCATCTGTTCCAATGGTGGAAAGGGTCATGGCATTGGGCTCGTCTATACCTTGCGAAGCTTCAATTTCATGAAACCATTGCTGGAACAATTCAATCGGGTTTTTTGGTACTTCGGTCTTGAGGAGTTCCTTTTTTAAGTAAACTTTTCTGTAGTTGCTAAGGTCTTTTTCCATACCTGTAAAAATAAGAAAATTTTAGACTGGATGCGGTTGGTTTTTTAGCTTTGTTTTCAGGATTTTCACAATCGGAGGGTTTCCTTTTTATCAAGTGCAAACCAGCAAAGGCCATCAGCCCATTTGCGATGAGTAGCTCGTATCCAAAAGTATATCCGTTGAACCAATCTATTGAGCAACTGTCCAACATACTCGTTAGTGCAACTGAGACAATAGCAATCACAGGAACCATTGACTCTCTAAGTCGGTGTTTGGTGAAAATTCCAAAAGCAAAGAGGCCCAAAAGTGGTCCATAGGTATAAGAAGCGACTTTTAGCAAACTGCTAATCACATTATCGCGAAGCACGTGTTTGAAAAGTACAATGACCAAGACCAACAACAACGATACACCGATATGTACGCTTTTTCGAATGCGTTTTTGAGCTGCTTTTGATTGGGTGTTTAGAGATAAAAAATCAAAGCAAAAAGAGGTTGTCAAAGAAGTCAAAGCACTGTCTGCACTGGAGTAGGCTGCGGCCATCAAGCCCAAGATAAAAAGCAATGCAATTGAAGTTCCCAGGCCTCCATTCAAGGCGATTTCAGGAAATAAAAGATCCGTCTTTACCGTGCCGTCAATTTGAGGAACTAAAATTCCATTTTGTTCAGCATAGACGTACAACAATGCTCCTAAATATAAAAACACAAAATTGACCAAAATCAAAACAAATCCCAAGGACAGGATGTTCCATTGGGCCTCTTTGGTATTTTTACAGGTCAGGTTTTTCTGCATCATGTCTTGATCCAATCCTGTCATCGTAATGGCAATAAATACACCGCCCAAAAATGATTTTACAAAGTGTTTTTTGTCATTGAAATCTTCCGTAAAAAATATTTTTGCTCGGTTTTGAAATGCATCGGACTGATAGGATTCCCAAAGGGAGAGTCCTAGTTTGTCAGTGAGAACCGCAATTGCTGCACAGACAGCAAACAACATAAATAGTGTTTGCAGTGCATCTGTCCAAACGATGGTTTTGATGCCTCCTTTGTAGGTGTACATCCAAATCAAAAGAATGGATGCAACTGCGGTAAGCTCAAAAGGGATTTTCCAAGCATCAAAAAGAAAGTATTGCAAAACAGAAGTCACCAAAAACAAGCGAAAAGCAGCCCCCAACACACGTGAAAGAAAAAAGAAGAAGGCCCCTGTTTTATGACTGACCGTACCAAATCGCTGCAGTAAGTATTCGTATATGGAAGTGATGTTCGATCGGTAATAGATAGGCAGCAATACGAAGGCAATAATTACGTAACCCAAAAAATAACCCAATACAATTTGAAGGTAGCTAAATTGACTTTCTTCGACCCAACCGGGAACAGAGATAAAAGTAACCCCAGAAAGCGAAGCTCCAATCATTCCAAATGCCACGAGGTACCAAGGGGACTTTTTGTCCGCTTTGAAAAAGGTTGCATTGCTGTCGTTTTTACCCGTTGCATGGGAGATCAAGAACAAAAGTCCAAAATAAACTGCGATAACCAAAACAATTTGGGAGGTATTCATGACGTTGAAATTAGTGTACTTCCTCCTTCGAGATGAAGAAGAAAACAATTGCGGCACTCACAAAGAAACAAATAATCAATTTAACGGCTAAACGTTTCTACAAAAGTTTATATTTGTGAAATGAATTTTTCTTCCAGACTTTTAGAAAATGCGGTCAATGAAGTGGCTCAATTGCCAGGCATAGGAAAGCGAACAGCTTTGCGTTTGGTGTTGCATTTGTTAAAGCAGCCCAAAGCACACACCCAACATTTGACCAATGCTTTGGAAAATTTGGTGACAGAAGTAAAACTCTGTAAAAGCTGTCATAACATTTCAGACGTAGCGATTTGTGATATCTGTTCCAACACAAGAAGAAACCCTGAAATTGTGTGTGTCGTTGAAGACATTCGCGATGTGATGGCCATTGAAAACACAGCTCAATTCAAAGGGATGTACCATGTCTTAGGGGGTAAAATATCCCCTATGGAAGGGGTAGGCCCCCACAATCTGACCATTGAAAGCTTGGTTGAAAGAATACAAAAAGGCACTGTCAAGGAATTGATTTTGGCAATGAGTTCGACCATGGAAGGGGATACAACTAATTTTTACATCTACAAACAGTTGGGGAAATTTGAAATCAACATATCCACAATTGCTAGAGGGATTTCTGTGGGTGATGAATTGCAATATACAGACGAGGTGACTTTGGGACGAAGTATTGCCAATCGTGTTCCTTTTGAAAAATCTATAAAAACGGAATGAAGCTCTCAATTGTCATTGTCAATTACAACGTTCGCTTTTTTTTAGAACTCTGTTTGCTGAGTGTTCAAAAAGCATGTGAAGGGATTGCTGCTGAAATTATTGTCGTCGACAATTGTTCATCAGACGATAGTTGTCGCATGGTGCGAAACTTATTTCCCGATGTTCACCTGCTTGAAAACCAAGACAATGTAGGTTTTGCGATTGCCAACAACCAAGGAGTCGCGATGGCCAAAGGCACCTATGTGCTGGTGTTGAATCCAGATACTGTAGTCAAGGAGTTTACCTTTTCAGACATCTTAGATTTTGCTGACAAACAGGAAAATTTTGGTGCTTTGGGAGTGCAATTGATTGATGGAACAGGTGCTTTTTTACCCGAGAGTAAAAGAGGAATCCCAACAATTAAGGCTTCTTTGTCCAAGATCATAGGGACCAATTCGGCTTCAGGGACTTATTATGCGAACCATTTGGAGCGAGACGAAACAGGATCTGTCGAAATTCTAGTGGGTGCTTTTATGTTGATGAAAACAGCAGTATACCGTTCTGTTGGAGGTTTTGATGAAGATTATTTTATGTACGGTGAAGACATCGACTTGAGTTACAAACTCTTAAAATCTGGTCGCCAAAATTTTTATTTGGGCGCTGCATCTGTGATTCATTTCAAAGGGGAGAGTACACGGAAGGATGTACGTTACCTAAAACACTTTCACAAAGCCATGCGGATTTTTTACAAAAAGCATTTTCAAAAAAACTTCCTTTACAACTTCTTTGCAAATCTTGGAATTCAACTCTGGTTTCTGTTGAAATACGTACAGCTTTCCGATCCAAAAATTATTTTGAAGGAACGGCAAAACGTCCTTTATATAGGAGATAAAAAAATCAGCATTGACAAACAAATGGCTCGAAAGCTAAAGTTTGTAAAATTCAGCTCTTTCAAACAACTCGAAAAACACATTCTCAAAAATGACGTGCAAGAAGTCTGGTTTGATGAAGCGTATCTCTCGTACGATAAGATCATTGATCTTATTGGAATCTTACACAATAAAAATTTGATTTTTAAAATTCATTCCAATGGAACGAATTACGTGATTGGAAGCAATTCTAGTGATGGCAGAGGAGAGATCATCGGATTGACCGCCTCTCAAACAGTTGCTGAAGTCTGACCTCTTTTAGCTTTCTGTTTTATCCCAACTTTTTTTGGTCCTTCTTTTTTTGTACAATTTCACAAAACCCATCAGCAAGAGTCCAAATACGAAGATTCCTGTCACACCCCAAATCCAATTGATGGAATTTTTCAATTCTACCAAAAACACTACTGCAAACAAAATGACAGTTGCTACCTCATTCCAAAGTCGCAATTTGGCTGCACTGTATTTGATGACATCGTTTTGAAGTTGTCGGTAAATGTTTTGACATCCCCATTGGTAACCGTACAAAAGCAACACAAAAGACAATTTGACCCACATCCATGGCGCGTTCAAAAAACCAGGAAGCAAATAAAGCATCCAAAAAGCAAAAAAACTGGCAAGAATTGCGGAAGGCCATGTGATGATATACCACAAGCGTTTGCTCATCACTTTGTATTGGGTTTGTAAGATGCTGCGTGCAGGCTCTTCTTTTTTGTCGGCCTCTACATGGTAGATAAACAGGCGTACAATGTAAAACAAACCTGCAAACCAGGTGATGACAAATATGATGTGAAGCGATTTGATGTAGGAAAGATATGCCATGCGATAAATTTTAAGAAAAGAACCAATGGGCTCTTGCAAAGCTATCAAAATAATCTTGATATTGTCGCCCTCCTTTATAGAATTCTTCAGCGCAGCATTTCAAAGGCGAATCTTTTAAAGTAGAAACCTTTTCGGCCACCTCAGTTTGTTTTATATTTGCCACCTATGAAGTTTGAAATAAAATCCAAAGACCCATTGAGCAAAGCGAGAGCTGCTGTCATGACAACAGATCATGGGCTTATAGAAACTCCTATTTTTATGCCTGTTGGAACCATGGGCACAGTGAAAGGAGTGCATCAAAAAGAATTGAAAGAGGAAATCAACCCCGACATCATTCTCGGAAATACATACCATTTGTATTTGCGTCCCAAAACACCCATCCTTGAAAAAGTAGGAGGGTTGCATAAATTCATGAATTGGGACCGTCCAATTTTAACAGATAGTGGCGGGTACCAAGTCTATTCCCTATCGGGTAGAAGAAAGATCAAAGAAGCAGGGGTGGATTTTAAAAGCCATATAGACGGTTCTACGCACTTTTTTTCACCGGAAAATGTAATGGAAATTCAGCGCACCATCGGAGCAGACATCATCATGGCATTTGACGAATGTACACCTTATCCCTGTGATTTTAATTACGCAAGAAAATCCATGCACATGACCCATCGTTGGTTGAAACGCTGCATGAGCCATTTGGAAAAACTCCCCTACAAATACGGCTACAGTCAAACATTTTTTCCTATTGTCCAAGGAAGTACCTACAAAGATCTGAGAAAGCAATCTGCAGAATTTATTGCAAGTGTAGGTGCTGAAGGCAATGCCATTGGAGGTTTGTCTGTTGGAGAGCCTGCTGAGGAAATGTACGCCATGACCGATGTGGTTTGCAGCGTTTTGCCAGAAGACAAGCCCCGTTATTTGATGGGTGTTGGAACACCGATCAATATTTTGGAGAACATTGCTTTGGGTGTGGACATGTTTGATTGTGTCATGCCGACACGAAATGCTCGAAATGGAATGCTTTTTACAGCTTTTGGCAGCATCAACATCAAAAACAAAAAGTGGGAAGATGATTTTTCACCAATCGACGAAATGGGCATTACTTATGTAGATACCTTCTATTCAAAAGCCTATTTGAAACACTTGTTTGCAGCCAACGAAATGCTGGGCAAACAAATTGCAACCATCCACAATTTAGGATTCTATCTGTGGTTGACACGAGAAGCGAGAAAACACATTATTGCCGGTGATTTTGCAGCTTGGAAAAACAAAATGGTCAAACAAATGAACAACCGCTTGTAAAATTGAGAATCTTAGACAAATACATATTGAAAAAGTACCTGGGTTCGTTTCTCTTTACGTTGTTTATCTTGATTCCGATCGCCATCGCCATCGATGTTGCGGAAAAAATAGACAAGTTTTTGAGACATACAAACTTGTCTTTTGAAGAGATTGTAGAAGATTATTATGCAAATTTTATCATTTACTATGTCAATACTTTTATGCCTTTGGCATTGTTTATTGCGGTTATTTTTTTTACGTCCAAACTCTCCAACAATACAGAGATCATCGCCATCAATGCTGCGCGCGTATCCTTTACGCGATTTTTAAAACCCTATATGATCGGAGCGACAATCGTTGCTATTTTAGCGCTTTTGATGAATCACTTTGTGGTTCCGGCCGGAAACAAAACACTCACAAAATTTGAAAACAAATACCTGAAGAGCAACCGCAACAAGGGAACCAGCTATGTCAAAGAGTTCAACATGAAGCTGGGAGAAGGCAGGTATATTTTTATTCAAAACTTTGGATTGAGAACCTACCGAGGCTACGATTTCTCTTACGAAGAATACGAGGGGCTTCAATTGAAGTACCGTTTGACCGCAGACAATATCAATTGGAACAACAGGGACAGTACTTTTTCATTGACAAACTTTAAAAAAAGGTGGGTGTTAAACGACAAAGATCGCATTCACGTTGGTTCAAAAATGGACACTGTTTTTGATTTTTCGCCCAGCGACTTGTTGTATGTTGATTATCTGGCCAAAGAAATGCCTTCTACAGAATTGAAAAATTTCATCGACATCTCCGAACAGCGAGGTGTCAAAAACTTGAATGCGTATTACGTGGAATTGTACAAGCGAACAACCTTGCCGCTTTCTTCCTATATCTTAACACTGATAGCGGTTTGCTTGGCCTTTCGCAAACGTCGAGGCGGTACAGGAGTGAACATGGCTGTCGGAATAGGTCTTATGTTTCTGTACGTATTCTTCATGAAAGTTTCAGAAGTATTGGGTGCAGTCGCAGGAAGCAATACCATTTTATTTATATGGATGCCCAATGCACTCTTTGGTGCTTTGGCTGTCGCTTTGTATTTTAAGTCAAAAAAATAAAAGAATTGATTTGATACTTTCCTGAAGTTAGTATCTTTGTCAAGCAATTATTAGAACAAACCTATGGAGTATTTAGATTTTGAATTACCGATCAAGGAACTCGAAGAACAATTGGACAAATGCCAAATCATCGGAGAGGAAAGCGAGGTAGATGTTTCTGAGACCTGTGAGAAACTGACTGAAAAATTAAAAAGTCTTAAAAAAGACATTTATAAAAACCTTACACCATGGCAACGTGTACAGCTTTCACGACACCCCAATCGTCCTTATACATTGGACTATATAAAAGCACTAGCTGGGGAGACTTTTATGGAGCTTCACGGAGATCGAAATGTAAAAGATGACAAGGCGATTATTGGTGGTTTGGGAAAAATAGGGGACCAATCCTTTATGTTTATCGGCCAACAAAAAGGCTACAACACTAAAACAAGACAATACCGAAATTTTGGAATGGCCAATCCAGAGGGGTATCGAAAAGCGTTGCGTCTGATGCGCATGGCTGAAAAATTTGGCATTCCTGTATTGACCTTTGTAGATACGCCTGGAGCTTATCCTGGGTTGGAGGCAGAAGAAAGAGGGCAAGGCGAAGCCATCGCGAGAAACATATTTGAAATGTGTGTCTTAGAAGTGCCAATCATCACAGTGATTATTGGAGAAGGAGCTTCTGGAGGTGCTTTGGGAATAGGTGTCGGTGACCGAGTTTTGATGATGGAGAACTCTTGGTACTCTGTCATTTCTCCCGAAAACTGTTCGACCATTCTTTGGCGCAGTTGGGACTTCAAAGTGGAAGCAGCGTCTGCATTGAAATTGACATCCAAAGACATGGCGTCTTTGAAATTGGTCGATGGCGTAATTCGCGAGCCTTTGGGAGGAGCACATTCCGACAGAGAAGCAACTTTTGAAACTGTTCAAAAAGTCATTTTAAAAGAATTGGATGTTTTGCAAGGCATGACTGCTGAGGATAGGGTAGAAAAACGCATACACAAATACGAACAAATGGGCGTCTACAAAGATTGATCTGTTTGCTTTCAATGCTACTCTTGCTTTGAAAGCCTTGATAAGGGGGGCATTAACTCAGTTGGCTAGAGTACTTGGCTGGCAGCCAAGAAGTCATCGGTTCGAATCCGATATGCTCCACAGAATTTACCGAAACCTGAATGTAAATTCAAAGTTTCGGTATTTTTTTTACAGCTATAATGACTGTACAAACAGTAGTTGCTTCCTTGTGAATTTTTAACTTTAAGCGTCCCTTTTTTATTCCTAACTGTTAGGTCTAGTTCCTTTATTTGAAAAAATATGGTATGCATTCTATAAATATGGGGTCGTAAATTTTCGTTGCTTTTGAGGCTTCTTGCTGGGTTGTTTTCTTTGCTGCAATTATCCTTCAAAAATGGCCTAAAAAAGGGCCTCTTTTAAAAACACACCAAAGCATTTAAAACGGTTGCGGGAGTCATAAAGCTCTAAGGGGATGTATTTTTTAAAAAGTACGCTGTTAGATTGTGTGTTTTTCAATTAATTGGTATATTTGCTACGTTAAAACAAAATTATGAAGTCAAGTGCACTTTTTCACCATCATTTCCATACTTGTAATCAGACGAGTTAGAGATGTTGTGCCTTACACAAAACATATATCAAAACCCGTTTGAGCAAATCAAATGGGTTTTTTTAATCACAATTCCCAATTTTGTTCCAACAAAAAACCAACACAAATCATGACAAAATTAAAAATTGCCATACAAAAATCAGGAAGACTCAACCAAGACTCTTTGGCACTCTTAAAAAACTGTGGCATTTCCATCGACAATGGCAAAGACCAATTAAAAGCTGCTGCGCGTAATTTTCCTTTGGAAGTCTTGTACTTAAGGAATGGTGACATCCCACAATACCTGAGAGATGGGGTGGTCGATGTGGCCATTTTAGGGGAAAATACTTTGGTAGAAAAAGGGGAAGATTTGGCTGTTGTAGAACGATTGGGTTTTTCCAAATGCCGCGTTTCTCTGGCTGTTCCTAAAGCCTTTGAGTACAAAAACATTCAGGATTTGAACGGCAAACGCATCGCTACTTCTTACCCAAATACCGTTAAAAAGTATTTGAAAGCACAAGGCATTACTGCCGATTTGCACATTATCAATGGGTCTGTAGAAATAGCACCCAATATCGGTTTGGCAGATGCCATCTGTGACATTGTTTCAAGTGGAAGTACCCTCTTTAAAAACGGTTTAAAAGAAGCTGTTCAAATGGCTTTTAGTGAAGCGGTTTTGACCGTAGCTCCAAGTTTATCACCTGAAAAGCAAGCCATTTTAGACACGGTACGATTTCGCATACAAGCGGTTCTTAAAGGCCAGAATTCAAAGTACATCTTATTGAATGCGCCCAATGAAAAAGTCGCTGAGATCCTTGAGTTGTTGCCCGGAATGAAAAGCCCTACGGTTTTGCCCTTGGCTCAAGCAGGGTGGAGTTCGATTCACACTGTCATAGAAAAAAGCAAATACTGGGACATCATCGACGCTTTGAAAAGCCATGGTGCCGAAGGAATTTTGGTCATCCCAATTGAAAAAATGATTTTATAACCTGCCCAATGGGCACATCAGCAATGTTTTTAGAAAGAGAAATTGATTCCAGCTTTCAAACTTGCTAAAAAATAAATCACCATGAATACAACCGACAATCCATCCAGAAAACACTGGGCTGTCTTGACCCAACGACCGACCAAAAAATCAACTGATTTAGGGAAAGTCATTGGCGAAGTGTTTGACGAGGTTGAAAAGAACGGCGATGCTGCTTTGCGAGTTTACACTGCGCGTTTTGACAATGTTGTTTTAAACGACCTCAAAGTAAGTCAAGAAGAAATCGATGCCTCTGCGGCTTTGGTTTCGGAAGATTTGAAAAATGCCATCGCTTTGGCAAAGCACAATATTGAAGTTTTTCACCGTTCACAAATCACGCCTAAAGAGGTTGTTGAAACTACCGCTGGAGTGACGTGTTGGCAGGAGATGCGGGCTATTGAAAAAGTAGGCCTTTACATTCCTGGAGGAACAGCTCCATTATTTTCAACCATCTTGATGTTGGGAATTCCAGCTGTCTTGGCAGGAAGCAAAGAGATTGTTTTGTGTTCACCTCCTGACAAAGACGGAAAGATACATCCAGCCATTTTGTACACTGCCAAATTGGTAGGAGTCACCACTCTTTTTAAGTTGGGAGGTGTTCAAGCCATTGCCGCAATGACCTATGGTACTGAATCTGTACCGAGTGTCTACAAATTGTTTGGGCCTGGAAATCAATACGTGACAGCTGCAAAGCAATACGCTTTGACACAAGGGGTTTCTATTGACATGCCAGCAGGTCCCTCTGAATTGATGGTGGTTGCAGACGAGGCCGCAAACCCCTCTTTTGTCGCATCCGATTTGTTGTCCCAAGCAGAACACGGACATGATAGTCAGGTCATCTGCCTGGCAAATACAAAAAAACAATTGGAAGATATTCAAGCAGAAGTGGCTTTGCAATTGAAAGAATTGCCGAGAAAAGAAATGGCAGCCAATGCCATTGACAATTCCCAACTGATTTGTTTTGAGAAAATTGAAGACCAATTAGATTTTATCAATGCCTATGCACCTGAACATTTGATTTTGAATGTGGAAAATGAAGCGATTTACCTCGATAAGATAGAAAATGCAGGATCCGTATTTATCGGTCCCTACACGCCAGAAAGTGCGGGAGATTATGCTTCTGGAACAAACCATACCTTGCCCACCAATGCTTTTGCAAGAATGTACAGCGGTGTGAACATGGATGCTTTCACAAAGAAAATTACCTTTCAAAAAATTTCACCGAAAGGAATTCAAGTCATTGGAAACGCCATTGAACTCATGGCAGATGCCGAAGGACTACAAGCACATAAAAATGCGGTTAGTCTTCGTTTGAAAGCCTTGAAAAGGGATTGATAATTTACAGCGAATAAAAAAGTTTGAAGCAGTCAAACACACAATTAAAAAGACCATGACTTTTGATCTTAAAAACAGCGTCCGACCCAACATCGCCCAATTGAAGGCGTATTCCTCGGCGCGCGATGAATTTGAGGAAAACACAGCGACAATGGTGTTTTTGGACGCCAATGAAAACCCTTTTGAAAATGGGGTAAACCGGTATCCGGATCCCAAACAGAAGAGTGTCAAAGCACTGTTGTCAGAATTGAAAGGAGTTCCTACAGATCAAATACTTTTAGGAAATGGGAGCGATGAAGTCCTGGATTTGCTGTTCAGAGCATTTTGTGAGCCCAAGGAAGACAATGTGATTTTATTGCCACCCACTTATGGGATGTATGAAGTTTTGGCCAATCTCAACAACATTCAAATCAAAGAAGCGCTTTTAGACGCTCGCTTTGATATTGACGTAGAACAGGTATTACAAGTTGCCGATGCCAAGTCTAAAATGATTTTTTTGTGTTCTCCCAACAACCCGACTGCAAATGCATTTTCAGCGGAGCGCATCGAAATTATTTTAAAAAATTTCAATGGATTGGTTGTTGTAGACGAGGCCTATATTGACTTTTCCAGTCAAGATTCTTGGTCCAACAAGTTAAAGAACTACCCAAATTTGGTTGTTTGTCAAACCCTTTCCAAAGCTTATGGAATGGCAGGAATTCGATTGGGAATCTGTTTTGCTTCCAAAGAGATTGTAGCAGTATTGAATCGCATCAAACCCCCTTACAACGTCAATGAATTGACACAGCAAAGAGCGAAAGAACGCCTTTTGAAACCCGAAGCAGTTGAAAAAGAAATTGCCCAAATTATTTTGGAAAGAGGGCTGTTGGAGACCCACTTAAAAACCGTTTCTTACATAGATGAAATATACCCTTCAGACGCCAATTTTATCTTGGTAAAAGTCGATGACGCCAACAAACGTTACCAGCAATTGTTGGAAAAAAACATTGTCGTCCGAAACAGGTCTTCACAAGTCTTGTGTGAAAATACCTTGAGATTGACTGTTGGGTCACCCGAAGAAAATGCAAAGTTGGTAGCCGCTTTAAAAGAGCTCCAACCTTAAAACAAAGAAAACAACGCACTGCAAGCAATTGCAACAAAATGCAACCATATGAAAAAAGTACTTTTTATAGACAGAGATGGCACTTTGGCCATAGAGCCGCCTTTGGACTTCCAATTGGACGCTTTGGAAAAGTTGACGTTTTATCCCAAAGTTTTTCAATACTTGACCAAGATAGCCAACGAGTTGGATTATGAATTGGTCATGGTCACCAACCAAGATGGTTTGGGAACAGATTCTTTCCCTGAAAATACTTTTTGGCCGACACACAACAAATTGATTCAGGCATTTGAAAACGAAGGCATCCTCTTTGCTGAGGTGCTTATCGACAAAACATTTCCTCATGAAAATGCAAATACAAGAAAACCGCGCACCGGTTTGTTGACAAAATACCTTGTGGATGGCGCTTTTGACTTGGAAAATTCATACGTCATCGGCGATCGATTGACAGACATTGAGTTGGCGAAAAACATAGGGGCCAAAGGGATTCTCATCAACAACGAAGCGGGATTGGCTTCCGAAGAATTGAGCGTTGGAAAAGAGCAGTTGCAAGAAGTGATTGCCTTGGAAACCAAAGATTGGAAAAACATCTATGAGTTTCTGAAATTGTCCGACAGAACAGCTGAAATCACCAGAAACACCAACGAAACAAAGATTCATATCCGAGTCAATATCGACGGTACTGGGAAAAGTGACATCGATACAGGCATTGCCTTTTTTGATCACATGTTGGACCAAATAGCCAGGCATGGAAACATGGATTTGACCATTCAAGTTCAAGGAGATTTGGAAGTTGACGAACACCACACCATCGAAGATACCATGATTGCGCTTGGCGCCGTTTTTGCGGAAGCTCTGGGAGACAAACTCGGGATGGAACGCTATGGGTTTTGTTTGCCCATGGACGATTGTTTGGCACAAGTAGCCATTGATTTTGGAGGTCGAAACTGGTTGGTTTGGGATGCGACGTTCCAAAGAGAAATGATTGGAAAAATGCCTACTGAAATGTTCTTTCACCTATTCAAATCATTCACGGATGGTGCAAAGTGCAATTTGAACATCAAAGCAGAAGGAGCAAACGAGCACCACAAGATAGAAGGAATTTTCAAAGCTTTTGCAAAAGCAGTAAAAATGGCAGTAAAAAGAGATGCCGAAAAAATGATTTTACCTTCTACCAAAGGCATGTTGTAAGTTTAAAAATTGAAGAAAGAGAATTCATGAAAATAGCGATTGTCAATTACGGAGCAGGAAACATTCAGTCCCTGAAATTTGCAGTGCAGCGACTCGGATACGAAGCCTATTTAAGTCACGATGCAGCTGAAATAAAAGCAGCAGACAAAGTGATTTTTCCTGGAGTGGGACAGGCGAGTAGTGCGATGAAAATGTTAAAAAAAACAAAGTTGGATACCGTCATTCCGACATTGACACAACCTGTTTTGGGAATTTGTTTGGGGATGCAGTTGATGTGTCATTCCAGTGAAGAAGGATCCACCCAAGGTTTGGGGATTTTTGATGTAGACGTACACCGTTTTGAAAATTCAGTAAAAGTACCTCAAATAGGTTGGAATCAAATAGCGAATTTAAAATCAACATTGTTTGCTGGCATCAAAGAAAAGGAATACATCTATTTGGTTCACAGTTACTATGCACCTCTGTGCAAAGAAACCGTGGCGACCACTCAGTACGGATTGACCTATTCCACTGCATTGCAAAAAGACAATTTTTATGGAACCCAATTTCATCCTGAAAAAAGCAGCAAGGCAGGTACACAGATCTTAAAAAACTTTTTAGAATTGAAACTTGAAACAAACAACTTCAAAAGATGAGAATCATACCCGCTATAGATGTGATAGATGGAAAATGTGTACGTCTCTCAAAAGGAGATTACAGCACTAAAAAAATCTACAACGAACAGCCTTTGGAAATAGCCAAGCAATTTGAAGCACATGGAATCGAATACTTACATTTGGTCGATTTGGATGGCGCCAAAGCCAGTCATATCATAAACCACAAGGTATTGGAAACCATTGCGACTCAAACAAGTTTGAAAATTGATTTTGGAGGTGGTTTAAAAACAGACAATGATGTGAAAATCGCTTTTGAATCCGGTGCCCGACAAGTCACGGGTGGAAGTATTGCCGTCAAACAACCTGCAGTTTTTAAAAATTGGTTGGAGCGCTACGGTGCGGACAAAATAATTCTAGGTGCTGATGCGAACAACGAAAAAATCGCTGTTGGTGGGTGGTTGGAAGAATCCGACGAAGAATTGATTCCCTTTGTAGAAAAATATTTAAAATCAGGAGTTTCTCATGTAATTTGTACCGATATTGCCAAAGATGGCATGTTGCAAGGACCTTCTTTCGCCCTGTATAAAAAAATGCTGGAGCAATTGCCTGGATTGAAATTAATAGCCAGTGGCGGTATTTCAAAATTTGAGGAATTGCCACAATTAGCTGCCATAGGTTGTGAAGGGACCATTATTGGCAAAGCCATCTATGAAGATCGTATTTCCCTGAAGCAATTGGAACAATTCATCCTGTCAAAAGCGAACTAGGAAAACAAGCACATAACAGCAATTCGGTATTTGGCGAATAGATTTTTTACATGTAAGATTGCAAGTGCACAAATTAAATATTATGTTGACAAAGAGAATTGTTCCTTGTTTGGACATCAAAGATGGAAGAACTGTCAAAGGAATCAACTTCATCGATTTAAAAGACGCGGGTGATCCTGTAGAATTGGCGAAAGCCTATGCAGATACAGGAGCCGACGAGTTGGTTTTTTTGGACATTTCAGCGACAGAAGAAAAAAGAAAAACACTCTTAGACCTTGTCATGCGAGTCGCTGCGAGTATTGACATTCCATTTACAGTAGGTGGTGGAATTTCCTCTGTTTCAGACATCGACGCCTTGTTGCATGCAGGAGCTGACAAAGTGTCCATCAATTCCTCAGCAGTCAAAAACCCCTTGTTGATCGATGAGGCATCTGCCAAATTTGGAGCCCAGTGTATTACAGTAGCCATTGATGCCAAACAGATAGATGGCGAATGGATGGTACACCTGGTAGGAGGAAAAGTGCCAACCTCCCTCAATTTATTTGAATGGGCATCGGAAGTGGAACAACGAGGAGCGGGTGAGATTCTGTTCACTTCTATGAACCATGATGGAACGAAAGCGGGTTTTGCCAATGAAGCATTGGAAATTTTATCCGAAATGCTAAACATTCCGATCATCGCTTCAGGTGGAGCAGGGACCGTCCAGCATTTCGCAGATGCCTTTGTCAAAGGAAAGGCTGATGCGGCTTTGGCAGCAAGTGTGTTTCACTACAAAGAAATTGAGATTCAAGATTTGAAAAAGGAATTGCAAAATCAAGGCATTCCAATCAGGATATAAGGATTGTGTTGCAATGATAACAGTTCGAACAAACCACCGAGATAAAACAGACAAAAGATGAAAATAGATTTCTCAAAAGAAAATGGATTGGTGCCAGCAATCATTCAAGATGCCACCACCAAAAATGTGTTGATGTTGGGCTACATGAACCAGGAAGCATATGACAAAACCATTTCGATTCAAAAAGTGACTTTTTACAGTCGAAGTAAAAAACGTTTGTGGACCAAAGGGGAGGAAAGCGGGAATTTCTTAGAACTCGTTTCCATCGAAAACGACTGCGATTCCGATTCCTTATTGGTTCAGGTACATCCTGTTGGCCCTACTTGTCACAAGGGAACTGGAACTTGTTGGAATGGCGAAAATTTACAGAACTACGGTTTCTTAAGTGATTTGGAAACCGTCATTTCTGACCGAAGATCAAACAAAGACACTCAAAAATCGTATGTAGCTAGTATGTTTGATAAAGGCATTGCTAAAATAGCACAAAAGGTAGGAGAGGAAGCCGTTGAAGTGGTTATTGAGGCCATGGATTCCAAGGACGATTTGTTTTTGTACGAAGCTGCAGATTTGTTATTTCACTACTTGATGCTTTTGCAAGCAAAAGGTTTTACCTTGCAAGATATCGAAAACGAGCTGAAGAAAAGGCACAAGGTCTCCAAGTAAATAACTGTCCCCTCAAAAATAGGGTTTGTTGAGGGGATTGTTTTTTTATTAGGCAACAAATGCTACTTCCTTCATGCGAGTAACTGCTGCATCTTTTAGGTGTATCCAACTTCCATTTGACTCTTGAATAGAAATATTGGCCAATCCTTTTTTCCAATTTTGGTCTAAGAAAAGTTCGATAGATGCGTTTGGCTGTGTTTCTAATACTTGTTCATTTTCATAAGCTGACCATTCAATCATGGGGAAGCCTTTTGCACGTATGTGCACTGCGTTATTTTTTTCTTTTTCAATTGTAAACATGTAGTTGCCAGAAATCTGAGACACAATAGGCTCAAAGAAAGGTTGTGAATCGCGGGTGATTTTTCCAATTCCATTTACTCCCATAGGGTACTTTGACATGGTCAAGTGAAGTTCGTAAGACATTCCTCCATTCTCTGAAGCGTTTACTTTGTAGGCGATGACAAATCGTTCGTTTTCCATTACGCGTGTTTTATAAGTTAATAAATTAGCGATGCCTATTTTGACAAACCACAAAAGTGGGACTAGTCAAACGTTTGGCGATGGGGGAAGTAAAATATAGGGGGGATGTAATACTTGCAATATATAAAATTCTTGTTTAAACTGTAAATATTTGTTAAATTTTTTTATTTACAATTAAAATAAAAAACTGAAAGGGCATTTAAATATGCAAATAGCGCCCATAAAAAAGCCGATTTTACAAGATAAAATCGGCTTTTTCAGATGTGTTAGATGCTCAGAACTTGTAGGACAAACCAAGTACAAATTGATTGGGTTGGTTGTCAATCTTAAAGTTATTTATAAGCGCTTCTTCCGCGCTGTCGTTATATGCAGATTCGGCTTTAGAAAAGGCAGACTCATAACGAAGGTCAATGCCTAGTTTCCAGAATTCAATGCCGAGACCAATTTGAAAACCGACGTTGATGTCCTCTTTTACATCATCTTGTTCAAGATCGATGCCTGCCACACTAAAATCAGAATCCAAAACGTATTGAAAAGAGGGGCCTATAAAAAAGTTACCCACACCAATAAATTTCATTCCCAACAGAACGGGAACATCAATTCGATTTAAATTGAATTTTGCTGTTTGGCCAATACCCGGTAGGGAATATTCAGACGACAAAGAGGTGTAAACCACTTCGGGTCTCACATAGATGCCAACAACGGGAACTTTGAAACGCAACCAGACACCAGCATGGTAACCAGAAGAGTCATCACTGTCTAGGTTGTCACTATCTGTAGATAGTTCAGAAGCATTGAAATTCAGACCTCCTTTGATTCCATAGTTTACTTGGGCAGTTGCAGATTGGAATGCAAATGTTAAAAGGGCAATTACAAAAATTTTCGTTTTCATATTCGATCTATTTAGGTTATTCGTTTATTTTCTTGAAATCACTTTTTGAACTGCTTTGACGATTGCCTTGTCATTCAGTCCATATTTTTCCATCAATTGAGCAGGAGTTCCCGATTCGCCGAAGCTATCGTTTACCGCCACAAATTCTTGAGGAATGGGGGTGTTTTTGGCCAGTAGACCGGCAATGCTTTCTCCCAAACCTCCGATGTAATTGTGTTCCTCCGCGGTGACCACACATCCTGTCTTGGCGACAGAATTCAAAACCGCTTCAGCATCCAAAGGTTTGATTGTGTGCATGTTGAGTACTTCTGCAGTGATTCCCATTGCTTCCAGTTGTTCGGAGGCTTGCAAGGCTTCCCATACCAAGTGTCCCGTGGCCACGATGGTCACATCAGCTCCTTCTGTCAATTGAATGGCCTTTCCGATGACGAACTTGTTTTCGTGAGCGGTATCCGTGTGTTTGGGCATGTAGATAGGAACTACAGGACGTCCAAAACGCAAATAGACAGGTCCTTCGTGCTCTGCAATAGCGATGGTCGCCGCTTCTGTTTGGTTGTAATCACAGGTATTGATGACTGTCATTCCTGGTAACATTTTCATCAATCCGATGTCTTCGAGAATCTGGTGGGTTGCGCCATCTTCTCCGAGAGTCAATCCCGCGTGTGAAGCACATATTTTTACATTTTTATCAGAGTAGGCAACCGATTGACGGATTTGATCGTAAACCCTTCCTGTAGAAAAGTTGGCAAATGTACCGGTAAACGGGATTTTACCACCGATGGTCAATCCTGCAGCAATCCCAATCATGTTGGCCTCTGCAATTCCGATTTGAAAGAAACGTGTTGGATTTTCTTTGATAAAAGCATCCATTTTTAGAGACCCGATCAAGTCAGCACAGAGTGCGACGACATTGGGGTTGGTTCTTCCTAGCGTTGCCAATCCTGCTCCAAAACCGGACCGCGTATCTTTCTTTTCTGTAAATGTGTATTTTTTCATTGTAAAAATTGTCGTGTTTGAAAGTAACAAATGTAATAATTTTATAGAGCAATGTTCCTAAAAAGCTCACATTTTTGAGTCTTCAATATTTTTCAAAACTTCGTAGAGTTTGTGCATTGGCAATCCCATAACATTCGTGTAGCTTCCTTCGATTTTTTGGACTGCGATTTGTCCCAGCCATTCTTGAATTCCATAGCTGCCTGCCTTGTCAAATGGCTTGAAATTTTGAATGTAATAAGTAATTTCTGTAAGGCTGAGCTTTTTAAAGTAGACTTTTGTTGTGTCACTCACCACTTCTTGGAAACACTTGCCTTTGATACTGATGGATGTGATGACCTCATGAGAGTCTCCAGAAAGTTGCTGCAACATGCGAACAGCATCCTTTGTGTTTTTCGGTTTTCCCAGTGCTTTGTCTTGGTGCCAGACAATGGTGTCGGAAGTGATGACCAATTCAT
>DLQL01000077.1 GCA_002477565.1 Flavobacteriaceae bacterium UBA7433 | reverse complement strand
CAAAGCTGACCTTCTCTTTTCATGTGACGAGTTGCCGCGATACGAGCTGCTTCAATTTGACGAGAGGTTAAAAGGTTCTGATCTACAGACTTGATACCAAACATTCCATTAGAAAGTTGATGACCTCTTCCGGAAATACCATTCATATTTCCTTTCGCCTTCTGTATCTTACGGTATTTTACTCTTTTTGGCTGTAACATTTCTTAGTTTTAAATTTTAGAAATTTAATTTCTCTTACGAGGTTGGTTTTTCTTAGAAGGTGCTCCTTTTCCGCCTTGTTTTTTTGACAAGCCTACCAAGGGAGACAACTCTCTTTTTCCATATACCTCTCCTTTCATAATCCACACTTTGATACCCAATCTTCCATAGGTAGTATGTGCTTCTACAAGGGCATAATCGATATCTGCACGGAAGGTTGAAAGAGGAATTCTTCCTTCTTTGAAATGTTCTGAACGCGCCATCTCGGCACCGTTCAAACGACCTGAAATCTGAATTTTAATTCCTTCAGCATTCATACGGATAGAAGCTGCAATGGCCATCTTGATCGCTCTCTTGTAAGAGATTCTGTTTTCAATTTGACGTGCAACGCTGGCTGCTACAAGGGTAGCATCCAATTCCGGACGTTTGATTTCAAAAATATTGATTTGCACTTCATTTCCAGTGATTTTCTTAAGCTCTTCTTTCAACTTGTCTACCTCTGTTCCACCTTTCCCGATAATAATACCAGGTCTTGCAGTAGTGATAGTAACGGTTACAAGTTTAAGCGTACGCTCAATAATAACTCTAGAAACACTAGCTTTAAATAATCTAGCACGAACGTACTTTCTTATTTTATCATCTTCAGCTAATTTATCTCCGTAGTCATTTCCACCATACCAGTTCGATTCCCATCCTCTGATAATTCCTAAACGATTTCCAATTGGATTTGTTTTTTGTCCCATTTCTACTTGCGATTAATTAGTTGCATTATTCTTACTTCCCAAAACGATCGTGACATGATTAGAACGTTTTCTAATTCTGTGTGCACGACCTTGCGGTGCTGGTCTTAACCTTTTTAACATACCTGCGCTGTCAACAGTGATTTCTTTCACGAACAAACTCGCATCTTCGATGCTTGCATCTTCGTTTTTCGCTTGCCAGTTGGCAATCGCTGAAAGCAACAATTTCTCAACATTGATAGATGCTTCTTTTGAGCTAAACTTCAAGATTTGCAAAGCTTTTTCCACTTCCAAACCTCTTACTAGATCAACCACCAAACGCATTTTTCTCGGTGATGTAGGACAGTTGGTCAACTTAGCAAAAGCGATCGATTTGTTCGCTTCTTTACGTTGGTCTGCCATATTTTTTTTACGAACTCCCATACCTACTATTTTTTACCTTTATTTTTACGATCCGCACCGTGTCCTCTAAAGGAACGTGTTGGTGAAAATTCTCCTAATTTGTGACCAACCATGTTTTCGGTAACATAAACGGGTACGAATGAACGTCCGTTGTGTACTGCGATTGTTTGACCTACAAAGTCAGGTGTGATCATCGTTGCTCGAGACCATGTTTTGATAACAGTTTTGCTGTTTTTCTCAACATTGGCCAATACCTTTTTTTCCAATTTATGAAATACGTAAGGTCCTTTTTTTAGTGAACGTGCCATATCTTAATTATTTTTTTCTACGTTCTATAATATACTTATTACTCGCTTTGGTCTTCGATCTTGTTTTGTATCCTTTTGCAGGGATGCCATTTTTAGATCTTGGGTGTCCTCCTGAAGATTTCCCTTCACCACCACCCATTGGGTGATCAACCGGGTTCATCACCACAGGTCTGGTTCGAGGTCTTCTACCCAACCATCTGCTTCTACCTGCTTTACCAGATACGAGCAATTGATGGTCTGAATTAGAGACAACACCGATCGTAGCCAAACAGGTTGCCAAGATCAATCTTGTTTCTCCTGAAGGCATTTTTACCGTTACATATTTTCCGTCTTTCGCCATTAATTGAGCGAATGAACCAGCGCTACGAGCCATAACAGCTCCTTGACCTGGTCTCAATTCAATACATGAAATTGTCGTTCCCAAAGGCATTTCTGACAAGGGCATCGCATTTCCTACTTCTGGAGCAATTCCAGTTCCGGATGCGACTTTTTGTCCTACTTGCAAGCCTCCTTGAGCGATCACGTATCTCTTTTCACCGTCCGCGTATTGCAACAAAGCAATAAAAGCGGTACGGTTTGGATCGTATTGAATAGACAATACTTCTGCTGCACCTGCTTTATCTCTTTTAAAATCGATAATACGGTACTTTCTCTTATGACCACCTCCTAAGAATTTCATGGTCATTTTTCCACTGTTGTTTCGACCTCCAGATCTTTTTTTCGGTACGAGCAAGCTCTTTTCCGGCTTATCAGTAGTGATGGCGTCGAACCCATTGACTACTCTAAAACGCTGACCTGGTGTGATTGGTTTTAATTTTCTAACTGACATTGCTGTAATTAAATGTTATTGTAAAAATCAATTGCTTCACCATCTGACAATTGAACGATTGCTTTTTTGTATTGACCAACCATGCCTGAAACAACACCTTTCTTGGTGAATTTTGTTGTTCTAGAAACTGGATATACCATGGTTCTTACTTTCTCAACTGAGACTCCGTAAGTAGCTTCAATAGCTTTTTTGATCTCTACTTTATTTGCTCCAAGAGCAACAACAAATGTATAACGATTGAATTGTTCGCTATCGTTTGTCGCTTTTTCCGTTATGATAGGTTTGATTAAAATACTCATCTTGTCCCCTATTTGCTTAAATTAGATTCAATTCCTTCCAAAGCTCCTTCAAGAAGCATTAGCTTGCTTGTATTTAAAACACCGTAAGTGCTTAGTTCAGAACTAGTTACAACACTTGTTTTGCTTAAATTTCGTGATGACAAATATACATTATTATTTGCATCACCCAAGACAAACAGTGACTTTTTGTTCTCTAAACCAAATGCTTTCAAGACGTTGACGAAGTTTTTGGTCTTTGCAGACTCAAAAGTAAAATCTTCAATGACAACTATGTTTTGGTCTTTGGCTTGTGTGCTCAACGCTGATTTACGAGCCAAACGTTTCAAATTTTTATTCAATTTGAAAGAATAGCTTCTCGGTCTTGGTCCAAAAACGCGGCCTCCACCTCTAAAAACTGGAGATTTGATAGATCCCGCACGGGCTGTACCTGTTCCTTTTTGTTTTTTGATTTTACGAGTACTTCCCGCAATGTCAGCTCTTTCTTTGGCTTTGTGCGTTCCTTGTCTTTTGTTGGCCAAATGTTGTTTGACATCTAGATAGATGGCATGTTTGTTTGGCTCTAGTGCAAATATAGCATCAGAAAGCTCTACTTGTCTTCCTGTGTCTTTTCCTGTGATATCTAAAACTGCTACTTTCATTACTTCTCAATGGTTATATAAGCGTTTTTGTGACCTGGAACACATCCTTTCACTACAAGTAAATTCTTGTCAGAAACTACTTTTAAAACTCTTAAGTTTTGAACTTTTACATTTTCACCACCCATTCTTCCTGCCATTCGCATTCCTTTGAATACCCTGGCTGGATAAGAGGCTGCACCGATAGAACCCGGGGCTCTTAAACGGTTGTGCTGACCGTGAGTCGCTTGACCAACTCCGGCAAATCCATGGCGTTTTACAACTCCTTGGAATCCTTTACCTTTAGAGACTGCTGATACATCAACAAATTCTCCTTCTTCAAATAGATCTACCGAAATGGTATCTCCTAACTTGTACTCCTCCTCAAAACCTTGAAATTCCACGACTTTTTTCTTAGCAGCTGTTCCGGCCTTTTTAAAATGACCTTTCAACGCATTGTTGGTGCGTTTTTCTGCTTTGTCATCGAAACCAAGTTGCAAAGCTTTGTAGCCGTCAACTTCTTCGGTTCTGACTTGGGTAACTACACAAGGACCAACTTCAATAACGGTACAGGGAATGTTTTTCCCGTTCGCATCGAATAAGCTAGTCATTCCGATTTTTTTTCCTATTAACCCAGACATGTTTATTTATTTATTTAATTATTATACGCTTATTTAAACTACAAAAAACAGGGTCGAAATAGCTTCAACCCTGAATCTATTTTTACCGTTTTTCCTTCGCCAATCGCTCCGGACAAGTCACCAAAACCTCGTTTTGATGTTTGTGTACTTACACTTTGATCTCTACTTCAACCCCACTTGGCAATTCCAATTTCATCAAGGCATCGATGGTCTTTGATGAAGAGCTGTAGATGTCTAACAATCTCTTGAAAGAACTCAATTGAAATTGTTCTCTCGATTTTTTGTTTACGTGTGGCGAACGCAAAACCGTAAAGATTTTTTTATTCGTAGGCAATGGAATTGGTCCATTGACAACAGCTCCGGTTGACTTCACTGTCTTTACGATTTTCTCAGCAGATTTATCTACTAAATTGTAATCGTAAGACTTTAATTTTATTCTTATTTTTTGACTCATCTTATCTAATTTAGTAATTATGCTTTTGCTTTTGCAATGACTTCTTCTGAAATATTTGATGGGGTTTGTGCGTAGTGAGAGAACTCCATTGTAGAAGTTGCTCTACCAGAAGAAAGTGTACGCAACGTTGTTACATATCCAAACATTTCTGACAAGGGCACATCAGCCTTGATTACTTTCGCACCTGAACGATCACTCATGTCATTTACTTGACCTCTACGTCTGTTCAAATCACCAACAATATCTCCCATATTTTCTTCTGGAGTAATTGCTTCCATTTTCATGATGGGTTCAAGAATTACAGCACCGGCAGCTTTTGCACATGCTTTGTAACCCATTTTTGCAGCCAATTCAAAAGACAATGCATCCGAATCTACAGGGTGGAAAGATCCATCTGTCAAAGTAACTTTTAAGGTATCCATTACGAAACCAGCCAAAGGGCCGTTTTTCATAGATTCTTTGAATCCTTTTTCTACTGAAGGAATGAATTCTTTAGGAATACGTCCTCCTTTAATTTTATCCACAAACTGCAAACCAGGTCCTTTAAAATCCTCATCTGCAGGTCCCATTTCAAATACAATGTCACCGAACTTACCACGTCCACCAGATTGCTTTTTATACGTTTCTCTGTGTTCTGTAGATTTGGTTACGGCTTCTTTGTACTCTACTTGAGGCTGTCCTTCGTTTACTTCAACCTTGAATTCACGTTTCAAACGGTCAATCAAAACCTCTAGGTGCAATTCACCCATTCCAGAAATCACAGTTTGACCTGAAGCCTCATCTGTTTTTACTTGGAAAGTAGGATCTTCCTCAGCTAATTTCGCTAAGGACATTCCCAACTTATCAACATCTGCTTTTGTTTTAGGCTCGATAGAAATACCAATTACTGGAGCAGGAAAATCCATAGATTCCAAAACAATTGGAGAATCCAAAGAACTCATGGTATCTCCTGTCTTGATGTCTTTAAATCCTACTGCAGCTCCAATATCACCTGCCTCGATGTAATCGATAGGTTGTTGTTTGTTTGCATGCATTTGGTAAATACGTGAAATACGTTCCTTTTTACCTGAACGATTGTTCAAGATGTAAGATCCTGCATCCAAACGTCCAGAATACGCACGGAAAAACGCCAAACGTCCCACAAAAGGATCGGTAGCAATTTTAAATGCCAATGCAGAGAAATCATCTTTTGCATCTGGTTTTCTCGTAATCGCTTCTCCTGAATCAGGATCAGTCCCTACAATTTCATCTCTGTCTAACGGTGAAGGCAAGTAACGACAAACAGCATCCAATAAGAATTGAACCCCTTTGTTTTTAAATGCGGAACCAGCAATCATAGGAATGATCGCCATGTCCATAACAGCAGCTCTTAAAGCAGCGTGTACTTCTTCTTCCGTAATTGAGTTTTCATCTTCCATGAATTTCTCCAACAAGTTCTCATCGTAAGAGGCAACTTCCTCGATCAAATGTGCACGCGCTTCGGCAGCTTCTTCAACCATGTCTTCTGGAATGTCTACAATATCAAAAGTAGATCCTTGTGTTTCATCATGCCAAATGATAGCTCTGTTTTTAACCAAGTCAACCACCCCTTTGAAATCCATTTCTTCACCGATAGGCAAAACGATCTCAACAGCATTGGACCCTAGCATTTCCTTCACTTGCTTACAAACTCTGGAAAAGTTAGATCCTTGACGGTCCATTTTATTTACAAAACCAATTCTTGGCACTTTGTAGTTGTCTGCCAATCTCCAGTTCGTTTCTGACTGAGGCTCAACACCATCAACAGCACTAAACAAGAAAACCAAACCATCCAACACACGCAAAGAACGATTTACCTCTACGGTAAAATCAACGTGACCAGGAGTGTCAATAATATTAAAGTGGTATCCTTTTGTGTCTGGAGTTTTGTTACCGTTTTCAATAGGAAATTCCCATTCACAGGTTGTAGCAGCAGAAGTAATTGTAATCCCTCTTTCTTGCTCTTGCTCCATCCAGTCCATTGTAGCTGCACCATCATGAACTTCTCCAATCTTGTGAGAAACTCCTGTGTAGTACAATACACGTTCTGTCGTGGTTGTTTTTCCTGCATCAATATGTGCAGCAATCCCAATGTTTCTTGTGTATTTTAAATCTCTTGCCATTTCTTAGAATCTAAAGTGTGAGAATGCTTTATTTGCTTCCGCCATCTTGTGAACGTCAACACGTTTCTTAACAGCAGCTCCTTCTTCTTTGGCAGCAGCAAGAATTTCACCGGCTAACTTTTGAGCCATGGTTTTTTCATTTCTTTTTCTAGCGTAAGAAATCATCCATTTGATGGCCATAGACACTTTTCTGTCTGGTCTAATTGGCATTGGAATTTGAAAGTTCGCTCCACCTACACGACGGCTACGCACTTCTACCTGAGGCATTACATTTGACAAGGCATCCTTCCAAATCTCTAATGCAGATTTTTCTTCCTCACCTTTTCTTTCCTCTACAATCTCCAAAGCATCGTAAAACACTTTGAATGCAACTGATTTTTTACCGTCCCACATCAACATGTTGACAAAACGTGTTGCCAATTGGTCGTTGAACTTTGGATCCGGTAAAAGCACTCTTTTTTTCGCTCTTCTTTTTCTCATGATTTCTTGAGTTTTTTATTGCAATGCTTCTCTATCGAAGTCATCGCAACATTAAAAATTTACTTCTTAGGACGTTTGGCTCCGTATTTAGATCTCCGTTGAGTTCTTCCCTCAACACCAGCCGTATCTAAAGCACCACGTACAATGTGGTATTTTACCCCTGGCAAATCTTTAACTCTTCCTCCCCTTACTAATACTATCGAGTGCTCTTGCAAATTGTGTCCTTCTCCAGGGATGTAAGCATTTACCTCATTACCATTTGTCAAACGAACTCTGGCAACTTTTCTCATTGCAGAATTTGGTTTCTTTGGTGTTGTTGTGTAAACACGTGTACATACGCCTCTTCTTTGAGGACACGAATTCAAAGCAGCCGATTTACTCTTCTTAGTGTTTTGGGTTCTTCCTTTGCGTACTAATTGTTGAATAGTTGGCATACTAATTTGTTATAAATTACGTTTTATTACGATTCTCTAATTTTTTAGAGTGTGCAAATCTACAACAAATTTCTATTTATTCAAATATCGCAGAGCTAAATTTTAAAACATTCTTGAATCTCAGGCATTCAAATGGTTTGAAGTGGATTTTATCCCTACATTTGAAATCTAAAAAATCTGCTATTTTTATTTGAAAAAGACAGTTTTTCAAATTTGTGTGTTTCAAAATACCCAGTTTTATGCCAAAAAAAACCAGACCTATATATACCGTTTTTTTTCTCTTGTTGTGTTTGGACCTTTGTGCACAAAAATTCTCTCTACACATCGCAGCGAAAGACAGTTTGGAAATGGTGTCGGAAACACCTTTGAAATACAAAAACACGCTTACATCTAAAGCAGCACTTGAGCAAGAGATTGCTCGTGTAAAATCCAAGTTAGAACACTTGGGCTATTTAAACTTACAGCTTTCAAGAATCGAAAAAGAAAACACCCTAAAAGCAACGCTGCTGCTCTCAAAAAAAGTCCAATCCCTCGACTTGTATTTCCCGGAAGAATTCAAAGTTCCTCGCTCCGTAATTCTCTCCAAAGAGAGACGTTCAAAAGTCCCTTTTGAACAATTTCACAACCTCCTACAAGAACTTACGGAAGCTTGCGAAAAAAAAGGGTTTCCCTTTGCGGAAATCAAACTCCAAAACATTCTTCAAGAAAAAACAACGCTTTGGGCAGATCTTGCCATTGAAAAAGGAAGCAAAAGAAACATGGACAAAGTGGTTTTGATGGGGTATACAAAATTTCCAAAAAAATTCCTCAAACACCACCTTCAAATAAGTCCCAAAACCAACTTTACAAAAGAGCGCTTGCAGGCAGCGAGCGAAGCGATGAAAACATTGCGTTTTGTAAAAGAAATCAAGCCTCCAGAAGCCCTGTTCGTCAAAGACTCTACTCATATTTATCTTTATTTAAAAGAAAGACATGCCAACCGCGTCGATGCTTTGTTGGGTTTTACAAGCGACGAAAACACCCAAAAACTTCAATTCAACGGGTATATCGACCTGGAACTCACCAATCGTTTTCAAAAAGGAGAAACCCTTTCCTTATTTTGGAGCAACAATGGAAATCAACAAGAGCAATTTCGTTTGAAAACAAATTTCCCATACCTCTTCAACAGTCCAATCAGTCAAAAAATTAAATTTGAAATCTACAAACAAGACTCCTCCTTTGTCAACATCAAAGGCGAGACCACTTTTGACTACCACATCAACTACCGACAAAAAATAGGAGTCACCGCAAGTACAGAAAATTCAGAACGCAATTCTACAAAGAACGAAAGCGCAAATACCCGTTCTTTTACTTCTCACTTTTATGGATTGCAATACGACTACTTATTGCCTCACAAAGAAATCAGAGATCCCAAATGGCATTTTTTTATAAAACTCGAGCAGGGAAAAAGAAAAACAAATAATAGGTCAACAATACAACAGCACCTCAAAGCGGATATTTCTTACCTGGGAGTTCTTTCTAAAAAGGGGCGGCTATTTGTGAAAAACGAAACTGCAGGGTTGCGTTCTGAGGCCATTTTGTTCAATGAACTTTTCAGATTGGGAGGCACCAATTCCATCAGAGGATTCAACGAACTAAGCCTATTTGCTTCCCGTTACAATTATTCAAACATCGAATACCGTTGGACTACCCAAAAGGAATCCTACCTGTATGGATTTTCAGATATTGGGTTTTTAGAGAACAACGCGCAACAGCGCAAAAGCAAATTGTTGAGTTTTGGAATCGGATACGCCAATGAGACAAAAACCGGACTCCTCAACTTTAGTTACGCCTTTGGAAAAACAAACAAGGAAGCTTTTGATCTGAACCGCGGACTTTTCCATCTTAAATGGGTGAATTTTTTCTAAATATAAATCATTACTTCTTTTTAATATCTCCTCAAATTCAGGACTGAAAAATAAATTGAATTTCCGCAATACCGTCTACAAGAACACCAAAAAAACACCCAAAACAAGGTGTTTTACTACTCAAAGACAGCATAACTAAGACCACATACAAAATACCTTTCTTTACATAAGTTAATAATATATCATAAAAAGAATCTTTTTAATGCTATATCAATAATTTTAAACGAAATTAAACCTATATAATTATCATATCCTCAAAATAACTTAACATAGGTTAATCGTTGCGGACTTATCAATTATTTTTTAACATAATTTTTTGTTTTCCGATAAATAAGTGAGAGTTTTAACAGAACTAACACAAACCTCCAAACATATGAAACCAAAGTTTTATGGAATTTTAACGCTTTTTATGGCGTTTGTCGTGCAAATATCCTTTGCACAAACAAAGACTGTCTCAGGAGCCGTATCTGACAATACGGGACCGCTCCCTGGAGTAGTTGTAATGATCAAAGGGACCGATCAAGGGACCGAAACGGATTTTGATGGAAACTTCTCTATTGTAGCAAAACCTGGAGCCGTGCTTCAATTTAGCTATATCGGAATGAAGGCTACTGAAAAGACCATTGGAAAATCCAATCTAGTAAATGTTGTTCTTGAACAGGACACACAAGCATTGGATGAAGTTGTCGTGACTGCTTTTGGTATTGAACGACAAGCAAAGTCCTTAGGATATGCCTCCGTCAAAGTGACGAGTGAAGACCTGACGAGAGTATCTGCAGGAAACCCACTAGAAAGTCTTTCAGGAAAAGTTGCCGGTGTAGACATCAGTTCACCAGCACAGCCTGGAGCTTCAACAAAAGTGATTTTTAGAGGATTTAGCTCCATTACAGGGTCTAACAACCCCTTGTACATTGTAGACGGTTCTCCAATATTAGACACTGAAAGAGGAAGCCCTGGTTTTTCAAGCAGTTTTGATGCAGGAACAGGAATCAATGACATTGACCCTAACACAATCGAATCAATCAACTTCTTAAAAGGTGCTGCTGCAACTGCTATTTACGGATCAAGAGGTAGCAACGGGGTAATCATGATCACCACCAAAAAAGGAAAAAACAAACTGAAAGTTGATTTTACTTCTTCATACGATTCACATGAAGTAGCACGTGTTCCTCACATCCAACAAGATTTCGGTACCGGATGGTCAGGCGCATCTTATTCCAATGTTTCTGGAGAAGGAGCTTCTGCAGCTAGTAACGAAAATGGCTCATGGGGACCAAAATTCAACGGTGAAGTAAGACCTTGGAGTAGAATTATTGATGGACAACAGTTGATCAAGCCTTATGTTGTGCTTGAAGACAACATCCGAGATTTTTATGAACAAGGAACCACTTTTTCCAATTCATTGACCTTGAGTGGTGGATCAGAAAACGCTGACTTTGCAATCACCTATTCGAATTTGAATTCTGACGGTGTCATTCCGACGGAACAAGACAGTTTTGAAAAAGACAACTTTGGAATCAATGGAGGGATCAAATCAGATAAATTGACAATACGAACTTCTGCAAACTACATAAATAAAAGACAAACAGCGGTGACTTCTGGACAAGGAGACGATGCTTCTTTTGGGAAGTCAATGATTCAAGAAATGCTTCAAATGCCTAACGATATAAGTGTTGTCGACATGGCAGACACGACAAACAAGTTTTATAACGCAAGTAATTTTTACACGCCATATGCCGCTAATCCTTACTTGTCTTTGCAAAACAACAACGTGGAAGTCTTTAAAGACCGTTTCTTCGGAAATGCAAACATCGCTTACCAAATCTCGGACGGTCTTTCTGCATCTTATCAAATCAGTACGGATGTCGACAACGAAACGGTAAAAAGATACGGAGCAATTGTAACTTATGCTGCGGGTGCCCCTCAGGATAATGCAGGAGCTAACGGAGTAGTTGGATCTGTTTCAGAGGCAAAATATACCAGCAGACAAATTGACCACAACTTTATCGTGAATTACGACAGGGCCATCAACAAAGATTTGAATTTGAATTTGCTTGGAGGAATCAACTTCAATGAGCGAAGTGCCAATTCATTATCAGTTGGCGTCAAGGGATTGGACTTGGAAAACTACTACGAACTTTCAAATTCGGCGGCGACTCCATCTCCAGGCCAAAGTGATTATATGAAAAGAACCTTTAGTGTATACTCTCAAGCAACACTTGAATACCGAGACAGATACTTCCTGACGTTGACTGCTAGAAATGACAAGTCTTCTTCATTGCCCGCTGACAACAATTCCTACTTCTACCCTTCTGCATCTTTTGCAGGAATCCTAGCTGACAACAACGATTTGTATGCCAAAGTAAGATTGGGTGTTGCAAGGATCGGTAATGACACAGGAGCTTATCGAGTATCCTCCACTGCAGGTCAATCTGTAAACGACGGATACTTTGGTTCTTTGAACTACCCACTAGATGGAGTAAATGGTGTTGAAATTTACGGAACAATCGAAAACCAAAACCTAAAGCCTGAAATTACTGACGAAGTTGAATTTGGTTTTGAAACAAGAGCCTTCAACAACCGGATTGGATTGGACGTTGCTTTGTACAACAGAAAAACAACCGATTTGATTTTGGCATTGCCAGTTGCTCGCTCTACCGGATACAGTACCATGCAGACAAATGCTGCTGAATTGACAAATAAAGGTATTGAATTGGTGTTGACTGCAAAACCAATTGTAACGAAAGACTTTCTTTGGGAAATGAACTACACATTTACAAAGAACAAAAGCAATGTTGACAAAGTAAACAACGATTCTGGAAAAGTACTAATTGAAGATTCATATGGAGTTTCTTTCTATGCTGAAGAAGGGAAGCCTATTGGTTCATTCTACGCGCCAGGCATGACGTATACAAATGAAGGCAATGTCATCGCTGATAAAAGTACCGGTTACTATTACGACGACGGTGAAGAGCATTATGCTGGAACATCACAAAGAGACTTTGTGATGGGATTGCAAAACAACATTCGTTTTAAAAACTTCCGTCTGGCTTTTAGCTTTGACTGGAAACAAGGCGGAGAAATGTATTCCTACACGAAACGATTGAGTCACTTTGTAGGAAATGGAATCGAAACTACCTACAACGACAGGAATCCATGGATCATTCCAAACTCAGTTGTTGCAAATGGAATGGATGATGATGGAAATACCGTTTATGATGAAAATACAATTCCTGTAGATTTCGACAGCGTAACCGCTTTTTACAACGGTGGTGAAAATCCAGTAATACAAGGAACACATGTGATCGACAAAACATTCATCCGAATGAGAGATCTTTCTTTGTCCTATGCGTTTCCAAAAGGCATTGTTGAAAAACTAGACCTTTCAAACCTGACATTTTCTGTTTACGGAAAAAACTTGTTTTTATGGACGCCTGCTGAAAATCCTTATACAGATCCTGAGACTACTACATATGGTAGAGGAATCTCAAGTGAATTTGGAGAGTTTGCTACAAACCCATCACAGAGAACATACGGAGCAAGTGTTAAATTATCATTCTAATTAAATTTTGAAAAACATGAAAAATACATATCTAAAAATTTCTAGTTTGATCTTGAGCGGTGCACTGCTATTCACGGCTTGCGAAACAGACTTAGACATCAACAAAGACCCTGACTTATTGAGTCCGGACCAAGTTCCTATGTCAGCAGAAATGCCTGCTGCAGAAACAGGAATTGCAGCAGCAGCCGGAGCCTATTTTGGATTGATTGGCGGATTTTGGAGCCAATACTGGACACAAAGTGCCATAGCCAACCAATACAAACAAATAGATGACTATACATTTGGAACCACGCAATCCATGAACAATGGAGCTTGGTCTGCCATGTATGATGCATTGTTAGACGTACGAAATATCAAAGTAATTTCAGAAGCAAACAACAACTGGAATTACTATCTGATTGCAACAACTTTGGAAGTATATGCTTCTCAAATACTTACAGACATGTATGGTGCCATTCCCTACTCGGAAGCAAATAATGCTGCGATTTTAAATCCAAAATTTGAATCTGAAGAGAAGGTTTACGACATGATGGTCACCGACTTGGCAGATGCTCTCTCTAAGGATTTGTCTGAATCCCCGATTGAGAACACTCCCGGAGCAACCGACTTTATCTTTGGTGGTGACATGACTAAATGGACTGCTTTTGCAAATACATTGATGTTGAAAATCCACTTGAGACAATCAGAAGTAAGGCCTTCTGTTGCTGAAACGGGAATCCAAGGACTGATCAATTCTGGAGTTGCTTTTCTGAACGAAGATGCTGCCATAACACAATATGCAGATGAAGACAGCAAAAGTAATCCTTTGTTTGAGACAGACAGAAGACAATTGAATGTAGGAACCAACCTAAGAGCAAGCATGACCATGGGGTCTTATTTAAATGATATGGAAGATCCAAGATTGGCGTCTTTTTACGATGGAACTGAATTTCAAATGCAGGGAGATTATGAAAACGGATCTTCAACATCTTCCGTCGTTTTATTGACCGCTACCGCTCCGTATTACTTTATGTCATTAGCAGAAAGTAAATTCCTTCAAGCAGAAGCAGATGCTCGCTATATGGGAGGTGCAAACGCTGCAGCGTTATACGATGCTGGTGTCACAGCTGCTTTCGCTCAAACAGAAGACGATGGAAGTGCATTGCTTTCTGGAGCCTATGCATATCCCGCAGGAAGTCTTGATGAAAACATAGAAGCCATCATCACACAAAAATGGATCTCTTTGTTTCCAGGAAACGGCTTTGAAGCTTTTATTGAACACAACAGAACAGGATATCCATTGGAGTCTGCTGTTCCACAAGACGATGCAACATATGTGTCGGGTCAATTTGCGTATTCCATAGAAGGAAAGACAGATGGAAAATTCCCAAAGAGAATTGAAATTGGAAACGACGAAAGACAAAGAAATACAAACGCACCTGCTGTGATTGACATCACAACAGCTGTTTGGTACGACGCAAACTAATTTAAAAAAACATGAAAAAAATGAACTATTTTAAAGTATTATTATTTTTAGTTACCGTAACAATGATTTCTTGTGTCGAAGATTCGACCGGAGGAGTTTCTAGTGTAACTACATATCCAGAAATATCAGTGCAGGGAGATGCAACTGTATTTATTGAACAAGGCAGCACCTATGAAGATGCCGGAGCCATTTCTATGGCAGGTGACGATGTGCTAGAAACTACCATCACGTATGGAACAGGAGCCTACACAGATAGTCCTTTCGGAACTGAAATAGCAGACAAATACACAATTACCTATTCTGCGCTTAACGAAGACGGCTTTGCAGGAAATGCATTGCGAGATGTTTGGGTTGTTCCACCAACTTCTGACATGCTAGCAAGTATCGAGGGCCTCTATACCGCAGCCGTACAGAGAGCTCCAGATTTTGTTCCTTCGGATCAATACGATGGCTTGACTTATATCACCATCAGCAAAACAGGAGACAGCACCTATGCCTTGTCACACGCTATTGGCGGATATTACGACATGGGTAGAGGATACGGATCGGGCTATGCAGCTTTAGGAGCAGTGATTACTGCCAATGACATTGCTGCAAACGACTTTACTGCAACTCAAGCTGCATTCCCTATTTGGGGAAATACAGTTGACATCACAGAGCTCACAGTAGACGCGGCAAGCAAATCCATCACTTTTACAGGAGATGGGAATTTTGGAAACGGAACCTTCAAAGTGCAACTAACTCAAGTTCAACTATAAAAAAATAAAGACGATGAATACGAAAAAATATAAAATTTATTTTGGAATCCTAATGATGCTCGTAGTGACAACATTCACATCATGTGACAAAGTCGAAGAACCAAACATTGGCGGTACTTCTGTAGAATCAATGTCAGGTGACTGGTGGGTAGTTGCTCTTGAGCCGGATGGAGTAACTCCAGCATCTGGAGGAGACTATGTACAGTTTAGCACCTACAACACTGCGAGTGATGATGGAGGCATGTGGTTAGACGACCATGACAACTTTATGCAAATAAAATCCAAAGTTACTGCCAAAACAGCTGCCATGACCTTTGCAGGAGAAGTGGATGCTACGGAGCTTTATGCCGACGCAACTGTAACTGTCACAAATGGAAAAATAACTTCTGGAACTTACGTAACAGCAAGCAAAACAGCTGTTGATGAAATTGTTTTTGAAGCAGAATTTAGTTGGGAAGTTGGGGTTGTGTATATTTTTAAAGGACACAAACGAACAGGCTTTGCAGAGGATGAAGATCCAACGTATAGCAACTAAATTGTTGTAGTCAATTCTTCAAAACCACCTTATCTGAGATGAGGTGGTTTTTTTTTGAGCCAAATAGCCCTACATTTGCGGCATGGAAACAAAGACGTCTAGAATTTTCGGATTGAGAGCAATCCTAGAAGCGATCAAAAGCAACAACTCAATTGACAAAGTATTTATACAAAAAGGGGTCTCAGGCCACCTCATGACAGAGTTGATGACTGAGTTGAAAAGAAACAACCTCGCCTTTAGCTATGTGCCTGTCGAAAAATTAGACAAACTCTCCAAGTTCAACAACCACCAAGGAGCAGTTGCTCAAATAGCACCTATTGATTTTCACGATTTGGACAGCTTGATAACAGCAACTCTAGAAAAAGAAGAAATTCCCTTGTTTGTTTTATTGGACCAAGTGTCAGATGTTCGAAATTTTGGAGCCATCATCAGAACCGCCGCTTGTACGGGTGCCCATGGAATTGTGATTCAAAAACAAGGAAACGCACCGGTCAATGCCGAAACGGTAAAAACCTCTGCTGGCGCTGCCTTTGAAATGCCCATTTGCAAAGTAGACCACCTCAAAGACGCATTGTTTGTCTTGCAAGCAGCAGGAGTACAAGTAGTGGCTGCAACCGAGAAAACAACAGATACCCTTTACGAGGTTGATTTTCAAAAATCAACAGCCATCATCATGGGCGCTGAAGACAGGGGCATCAATCCGTCCATTTTAAAAATGGTCGATGCCAAAGCGAAATTGCCCTTAAAAGGAAATATTGGTTCTTTGAATGTTTCTGTGGCTTGTGGTGCCTTTTTGTATGAAGCCGTTCGTCAACGCAGGTAATTTGAAACACAGCCCCTACTCAGCCGCTGTTTTTTCATCGGAACTTGGTGCTGGCGGGTTGAAATTCCCACTTTCGTCAAACAACAAATCAAAAGCATCTTTTGTGAAGTGGTATTCTCGTTTTTGGGGACCGCGCTTTCGATAAGCAAAAGACAATACAAAACCCACCAACAAACCGGAAAGGTGTCCTTCCCAAGAAATTCCCTTTTCAATGGGGAAAATATACCAAAACAACCCCCCATAAAGGAAAATCACGACCAAAGACACCGAAATCAAACGGTAGTATTTTCGAAAAATTCCGCTAAAAAACAGAAAAGAAAACAACAAATACACCGCACCACTCATGCCGATATGGTAAGCATCTACACCGATCACCCAAGTGAGCAAACCCGTAGCAAAAACACCGCAAAGCAATACTTGGTGAGCCATTTCTTTGTAAAAATAAAAAAGCATGCTGACAAACAGAAAAACAGGTATCGTGTTGTTGGTCAAATGCCCAATACTCCCGTGAATAAATGGTGAAAACAGAATGCCCCGCAAGCCTTTTAAAGTTCTTGGATAAATCCCATAATTGGTAAAATTCAAGCCGAATTTGATTTCAACCCAATAGACAAACCAAATCGACAAAACGACCAAAAGAGGCATTCTGTAAATATTTTTGGAATAGGAAAATTGCGGTGCTTCGTTCATCTTGATAAAGATCCTCCCAAGTGGCATTCCTCTCGAGCTCAGGACTTCCTGCTAAAATAGGCCAGACCAGACGAAATTCAAAATTCAAACTCATATTAATTTGTTATTTTTACGGGATGAATGCACCTTTAGCAGAACGGATCCGTCCCAAAACATTGGAAGACTACATCAGTCAACAACACCTCGTGGGGAAGACAGGTGTTTTGACACAGCATATCAAAAAAGGCATCATTCCCTCTTTGATTTTGTGGGGCCCTCCAGGTATTGGAAAAACAACCTTGGCCAACATCATTGCAGCAGCGTCCAAACGCCCCTTTTACACCCTTAGCGCGATCAACTCTGGAGTGAAAGACATCAGGGAGGTCTTGGACAAAGCAAGACAAAGAGGAGGCTTGTTTACTGCCAAAAACCCCATTCTCTTTATTGATGAAATCCATCGCTTTAGCAAATCACAACAAGATTCGCTGCTTGCTGCTGTTGAAAAAGGGTGGGTCACCTTGATTGGAGCGACCACTGAAAACCCGAGCTTCGAGGTGATTCCTGCCCTCCTCTCCAGGTGCCAAGTGTACATCTTGAATTCCTTTGACAAAAAAGACCTGATAGCCCTGTTGCACCGCGCCTTGGAAAAAGACGTGGAACTCAAAGAAAAAGACATCGAACTCAAAGAAACCGAAGCACTGATCCAAGTATGCAGCGGAGATGCTCGAAAATTACTAAACATCTTCGAATTGGTGGTGGCTTCGGAAGAAGGAGCCATCGTGGTAACCAACGAGATGGTGTTGCAAAAGGTTCAAAAAAACACCGTTCGCTACGACAAAACAGGCGAACAACACTACGACATTGTCTCGGCCTTTATCAAATCCATTCGAGGGAGCGACCCCAACGCTGCAGTTTACTGGCTCGCAAGGATGATTGAAGGGGGCGAAGATGTCAAATTTATCGCCAGGCGCTTGTTGATTGCTGCTGCTGAAGATATCGGAAATGCGAATCCGACTGCACTCATCATGGCCAATACAACCTTCCAAGCTGTGGCTACAATTGGCTACCCAGAGTCTCGAATTTTATTAAGTCAATGTGCTGTCTACTTGGCAAATTCCCCCAAAAGCAACAGTTCCTATGCCGCCATCAACAAAGCATTGGAATTGGTAAAAAAAACAGGAGACCTGTCTGTGCCCCTCCCTCTTCGAAATGCACCTACAAAATTGATGAAAGAGTTGGACTACGGCAAAGATTACAAATATGCCCACCACTATGAAAACAATTTTGTCGAACAAGAGTTTCTCCCCAAAGAAATTGAAAACACCAAATTCTACGAGCCAGGAGAAAATGCGCGAGAAAAGGATTTTAGACAGTTTTTAAAAATACGGTGGAAAGACAAATACGGCTACTAATGCTCCGTTTGTTTTGCCGAAAATGACATCACAGAAATACTTGTTGTCGTTTCAAAATCTATTTTCAAACTTCCAGCACCCTCAAAATAACCGATGGTGGGGATGAAATTTCCGTACGCATCTTTCCACTGGACTTTGAACACATTGGGCAAAGAGGTCTTGAAGAGTTTGCAAATCAAATCTCCTTTCGTATAGGCAATGGATGGACTTGCTGTTACGCGCCCTACATAACCTCCTTGGTTTTCAGTCAGCACGATTTCCAAATTTTCCTCATTGGCATATACTGCATCATGCAAAAATATTGAATCTGGCAGTGGTCTTTTCAAGATTTCTGGTTTGTCCGCTGTTTGGACAGCATTGGGAAGGGCGTCTACCCAAGGAACATGAGCATAATTCAATGCTTTGAAACTTTCAAAGGCATTGCGCAGGCATTCGTGGAATGATTTTTTAAAATCTTTTTCATCGCTTTGCCCCAATTCACTTGAAAAAACAAGAGCATTTTCACAGTCACGCAGTTCAAAACGCAACTTGGACTTGAGAAACGATGATTTGTCCAAAACCTGTAGCTCCAAACCTCCACAAGCTTGCATCAAGAGAACTTGAGGGATTTTTTCAGTTTCTAAAAAAACTTGAACTCCCTCTTTTTCAAATAAAAATTTGGCCAGGGAATTCAACTGGTACTGATCCGATTGCTTTTGAAAATAAAATTGAGTGGGCACCACTACATAGGAAAAATTGTGAATGGTTTTTTGAGCGGACGCGATTTGGAAGGCTAAAAAAACAACTCCAAAAACAAGGTGTTTAAAATATCTCATGAGATGCTGAGCTCTTTTTAAACTGTGTGAAATTTTGAAACTCTCGGATATAATCCGCTTCGTCAAATTTTTCAGAAGCCAAGACCAAACAGACAGCTCCAGAAGAGAAATTGTTCAGCTCCCGCCAGATGCCCGGAACAATCAAAAGCCCTTTGCTGGGCTTGTTAAGGGGAAAGGTTTTGGTGCCTCCCAGACCGTCCTGTACGACAACGTCAAAACTGCCGCTCAAAGGAATTAAAAATTGCTGTAAAACTTTGTGTGCATGTCCGCCTCGGTGTGAATCCGAAGGAACGTCGTACAAATAATAGACACGTTGAATTTCAAAAGGAATCACCTCCCCTTCCACAACCGACAAATTGCCCCTGTAGTCTTTGACCTGAGGAATGTCAATGATTTTTAGGTTTGAAACTGTGTTTTGATGGAAACCTGAGGTATCTTTGATGGCCATAGTACGAAAACATTTATTATTCTTAAATTGCAGCTGTTGGAATGCCTTGAAACAAAACTACTAAAATAATCATTCCATTTGCAACAAATCACAACATATCTAAACGCCAAAGAAGCTGGAATGAAAATATTACTTGTCGGAGAATACAGCAGATTGCACAATTCCTTAAAAGAAGGATTGTTAAAGTTGGGGCATCAAGTCGTGCTGATTGGCTTGGAGGATGGTTTTAAAAAATACCCAACGGATCTTTTGATTCGAAAGAAATACGACTCCGGATTTTTAAAAAAAATAAAAATCTTCCTGTACATTATTTTTCGCATAGACATCAGTTCTTTGAGCATCGAAAGGCAAATAAGAAAACACCAAAAAGAATTGAAAGGGCATGACGTTGTTCAATTCATCAATGAAAACGCACTCTCTTGCAGTCCAAAAGTCGCAAAACGAATTTTTGACTTCTTTCGAAAAGAAAACAAAAAGACATTTTTACTCTCTTGCGGAACAGACCACCTCAGTGTCAAATACGCTTTTGAAAAAAAACTACGCTATTCCCTTCTCACTCCTTATTTCAATGGCAAAAGCAGCAAAAGTGAAAACCGTTTTGTCTTGAGCTACCTCGACAGGGCACACGAATCTTTGCATCATTGGATTTTCAAACACATAGAGGGCGTGATTGCTTCGGATTTGGACTACCACCTCCCCTTGAAAAACCATCCGAAATACAAGGGCTGTGTTCCCAACTGCATCAACACTTCACTGTTTGAAACAACTCCCCTTAAAACTACTGGTAAAATTCGAATCTTTCATGGGATCAACAAAGAGAATTACTACCGAAAAGGCAATGATTTTTTTGAAAAAGCACTTGCGATTGTTGAAAAAAAACATCCCGAACGCATTGAAGTTCTCACCGTTAGCAACTTGCCCTACGAAGTCTATATAAAGTCTTACAAATCTGCGCACATCTTACTGGACCAAGTGTATTCCTACGACCAAGGATACAATGCCTTGGAAGCCATGACACAAGGCAAAGTGGTCTTTACCGGTGCTGAACAAGAATGGCTGGATCAGTACGGTTTGCAAGAAGACAGCGTCGCAATCAATGCACTTCCAAACACCGAAAAAATTGTCGAAAAGCTAGAAAAGCTACTTTTACATCCGGAGAAAATTGAAGCGATTTCAAAAAATGCGGTCGCCTTTGTAAAACGCGAACACGACCACGTGTTGTGTGCCAAAAAATACACAGCACTTTGGAACCAATGATTTTGAACACTGCAGAGAAAACGTGTCCTATTTTCCAAACAAAAATTTTCGAAGTGCAAAAACCACTGCTAAGAAATACAAGACATACCGAATAAAATGGGCAAATACGATTCCTTCGGCTCCGTGAGTTTTTAAGAAGAAAGAAGCCAAGCCAAAAAAGAGCAACAAGGAAATCAATTCGGTAATTATAAATTCTTTGACCATTTTTTTAGCCAAAAACTGGTGTGAAATAATCAAACTTGCCATTTTTACAAAATCGCCTAAAAGCTGCCATTTGAAGAGTGTTTTCATCCCTAAAAACGCTTCGGATTGCAAAATCAAAATCACCCACTCCCGACAGACAAACAAGAACAACAAACCAAAAGCAAAGAGCGGTAAAATTGTTTTGTAGATTCCTAAAACTTCTTTTTGAAATTGCCGATTTGTATGCAATGATGCAAATTTTGGAAGCACATACAATGTGAAAATCCCCGCGGTAAACGCAAAATATTGATTGGAAATATAGGTCATCGCTGTCCAGTTTCCCGCATTCATTTCGTCGATCTCCAGCACCAACGAACGCCTCAAATTGATCTCTACAAAACTAGACAAAAACGTCGCAACCAAAGACATCACAACAAAGGGCAAGAATTGTTGCCCATACGGAATCTGAAAAGAGATGTTTTTAAAATTCACATAAGACCTCAGCACTCTGAAGTACAGATAAAACAGAAAAACAAATTGCAAGATCGGCGTGATTGCAAGGGCAAACAAAGCGCCGTTTAAATTTTTGTAATAGACCAAGAGGCCCATTAAAAAAGCGCTGACCACATAGCTGAGAATATTGAGTACCACAAACTGCTTGTACTTGGACAGCCCATTGATGATGGCATTGAAAAGGGCACTGACCGCTATAAAGGGAGTTGCAACAGACAGTATTTTAAATACAAACACAAAATCATATTGTCCTGAAAAAAGCCAATTATTCAAAGAAAATGCACCAAAAAACAGCACTAAAAAAACAAGCAAACTGCCCGACAAGACAAAAACAAAAGAAGTGGAAAACAGCTTTTGCAATTCTTTTTCGTCCTCTTTGAACTCCGCGACATATTTGATAACTCCCTCAAAAATCCCAAAGGTCGAAAGGGATTGAATGATGGGAATCAAATTTCGAAAATTCCCCAAATGAGCGACTCCTGCAGGTCCGAGAAAAACAGCGATGATTTTCTGGGTCGCAAAAGACAAGAGCATTCGAATGGCAACTCCAACCGAGTTAAGAGAGGATATTTTGAGCAAAAGATTGTTCTGAATAGCGGATTTGAGGCTCATCTAATAGTTGTTTAATAACTGAACTATCTTTTCCGTATCCTCAATAGATTGCACTGGGCTGATCGGAAGACTTAGCAGTGTTTGACTCAATTGTGTTGCTAGGGGCAAGGAGGCATCTCTCAAATCAGACAGAGAAGGTTGCTTGTGCAAGGCTATTGGGTAGTGAATGACCGTAGCTACTCCATTATTTTCAAGGTATTCCTGCAAGTGATCCCGCGTTTCACATCGGATTACATATGCATAAAACACATGGTCTTTTCGACCACTATGCACGGGCAAACTAATTTTTGAATTGTCAAGGTGTGTCGTATAATAGCGGGCTATGAGTTGCCGGTGTGCATTGTCTGCATCTAACAGGGGCAATTTTATCGATAAAAAAGCCGCTTGGAGCTCGTCCAAACGAGAGTTGAGGCCTTTGATTTCGTGAATGTATTTTTCAGAAGATCCGTAATTCCTAAGTTTGAAAAGAACGGCAGCCAATTCGGAATCATTAGTGGTTATTGCTCCTCCATCACCGAGGGCTCCTAAATTTTTACTTGGATAAAAACTAAAGGCAGCGGCATTTGCCAAAGCTCCCGCCTTCTGAGAGGATAGATTGCTAGCGCCATGAGCTTGTGCAGCATCTTCAACAACTAAAAGTTGATGTGCTTTTGCAATTTCTAAAATCCCTTCCATGGCTGCCAATTGCCCATACAGATGCACGACGAGAATGGCTTTTACTTTGGGGCCAATGTTCGCTGTGATTTGTTCGGCACCTATGTTGAAATCTTTCGGGGAAGGATCTACCAAAACAGGTTTCAAACCTGCATTTACAATTGCCAAAACCGATGCGATGTAGGTATTGGCAGGCACCAATACTTCGTCCCCAGGTTTGAGTTTTCCAAGTTCTAAATACCCTTTGAAAATCAATTCTATGGCCTCCAAACCATTGGCAACGCCCACACAGTAATTCGTGCCGCAATAGTTTGAAAAGTCGATTTCAAATGTCCGAAGCTTTTCTCCTAATATATAGGATCCGGAAGCTAAAAAGTCTGAAAATGCAGGAGCGAATTCGCTTTGAAATCGAGCATTTATTTTTTTCAAATCAAGAAATGGTATCATATGTCCAAGCTGCTTAAATTTGTGTAATTTTCTGTTGGTATTTTGTAGACTTCACAGCTAACAGACCTCGCGCCAAATCCTTCTTTCCAATACAACAACCCTTTGTTGAGTTTCAAACCCTTGCATTCGTTAGAGATTCCAAAATCAAAAAAGCGTTTGCCTTTAAAAACCTCTTGAAGCAGGCAGTCAAAAAGAAAATCCAAGGCAGCCATCTCATTCCCCTTGTCAGTTGCTGAGATGTATTGTGCATGTGCGACATTCTCAGATTCAAAAATAGTCGCTCCAGCAAGGATCTCTCCTTCCTTGTAAACATTGAACTGGCGAATGGAATCTGGAAACTTCGATTTCAACATGCTGATTTCCTGCAAGCTGTGCACTGGTGACACGCCGTGTGTTCTTTTTAAATTAGGGGTCAAAACCTCCTCCCAAAAAGCATCAAATTCAGCAAGCTCTTCAAATTTAAAATGCCCCTGTCGTCCTTTCACTACGGCGCGCTTTCTGTTTTTGGTATAAGGAATTCGACGGTGCAAAGAAACCACTGAGGTCAGGTCATTTCGAAGCCGTTTGGCTTTTGTGATGAATTGCAGGTATCGAATTTCATCACTCGGAAAATCCTCATAAATAGCCGGTAGGTTTTTCAGGACAAGGTGCCGAATCTGCTTTTCATGAAGAAATTGCAACAATTCTTTGCACAGGTCCAAATAAGCATCCGTTTTCAAGGTAGGCAACACCAACAAGCCTCCATAGGTCAATCCCTGATGTGAATAAAGAGTGTCTCCCACTAGATTTGCTGGCAATACGGCAATCATTTTTCCGCCTTTAAAACAAGCCAAAGAATGGTCTTCAAAGCGTTCTTGGTGGTAGTCCATAAAATGGCGGCTCAATAAAAAAGTCGCATTTTTAGCTTTGCTGACGAAGGCTTCCCACAGGGGAAGATACTCGGGGATGTATGGTTTGATTTCAATCAAAATGAACTGTTTTCATTTGTAAAAATAATACTTTCAACACAAGGAACCGTTTTTTTGATTAAAATCCTATCTTTGACAGCGTAGGATGGAAAAATATGAAGGTTTTTTTTAATAACACCTCCCATATTTGTAAAAAAGAATGGAAAAAACCATGAAGAAGATTGCGGATACATACGGATATTGGGTCATTGCACTAACTTTTGCAATCGGTATTTTCTTAAATTTCAATTTTCAAGATCGCATCAATGCAAATGAAGGAAAAGGTTATGATGGCGACTACTACTACAAAATCGCCGAACAACTAAAACAAGGTGAGACTCCCGCTGTAAGAGCTCCGTTTGTCTATAGAGTTGGAACTCCTTTCCTGGCTTCGGTCCTCCCTTTTTCTCTTTATACAAATTTCACCCTCCTCAACTACACGGCGACACTTTTAAGTAGTTTGTTGTTTTTTTATTGGTTTTCTCTTCATTTGAAAGAAAAAAAAACCGCCTTGGTCTTGGTTCTTTTTTTAATGACGCACTGGACTTTTTACTTGCGATATACAGGATTTTATCCAACCACAGCCGATCCTGTTGCATTTGCATTCATTCTCCTTATTTTGATTCAAATGGAACGCTTTCGACAAAGCAGAAGTCTCGTCAATGGGCTCTGTTTTTCTCTATTGGTGTTTGTAGGGGTCTTCTTTAGGGAGTTTTTACTGCTTTTTAGTTTTGGCATTTTGGGTTATGGACAACCCTATGATTCACAAAAAAAATTATGGGTCCGTTGGCCTGTTTTAACCAAAAATATTCCTTGGTTTCTAATGGTGTTTTTGTTGGGAGGGCTTGGAATCTTTATCGCACATCAATTGGTGAGTGTTACTGATTATTGGTATGGCTTTTCGGACAGCTTGTACGAATACATGTACAAAAAAAGTATTTTTGATTTGATTGCAGGAGCCTTCAACACCTTTGGCGCATCGCTTGTGTTGATTTTTATCTTTTGGAAAACCTCAAAAGAATTTTACAACAAACACCACGAGGTGGCTTTGCTATCTCTCATCGCTCTTTCTATGTGTTGGTTTTCGGGGGGCGATACGGAACGCTTTTTTATGTGGTTTTCCCCACTTTTTTTAATTCCCATAGGCCGTATCATTGAACGTGATTTGCCGTTTTATACAAACAAAAAAATATGGATTCCTCTGCTGATTTCTACGGTGTTTACCTTTAGAATGTTTTGGTCGATTCCACCTGTCGATAGCAGCGATTCTTTTCGATTGAAAAACTCGGATTACAAGTTTCCCTTTTTCCAGGCTTTCCAAGAAAACTGCATCAATCTGATGTCTTACCACGGAGACAACAGAATTGCTTTTTTGGTGATGCTAGAGCATCTCGCCGTCTGCGTTTTCATTCTGCTCTTGTACCGATTAAAAATCAAGCAAGAATACAAAAGCCTTTAAAAACAAAATCAAACAAATAGAATGCTTTTTAACTCATTGGACTTTGCGATCTTTTTACCTGTTTGCTTTTTTGTGTATTGGTTTTTGGCCCATAAGAACCGGCGTCTTCAAAATTTATCAATTGTCGTCTCAAGTTATTTTTTTTATGCCTGTTGGGATTGGAGGTTCCTATCACTGATCCTCTTTAGCACACTTGTAGATTACGGTGTTGGAATTGGACTGAAAAACGAAGCAAACAAATCAAAAAGAGTTGCATTGCTTTGGACAAGTATTTGTGTAAACCTTGGCTTTTTGGGCTTTTTTAAATACCATAATTTCTTTCTTGAAAATTTCTCTTCGGCTTTTTCTCTGTTCGGGTCAGAAATTAAAACAACTTCTTTGGACATCATCTTGCCCGTTGGGATTAGTTTTTATACTTTTCAAACATTGAGTTATACCCTTGATGTATACAAAAGAAAATTACAGCCAACGAAAGATTTTATTTCCTTTGCTGCTTTTGTGTGTTTTTTTCCGCAATTGGTGGCCGGTCCAATTGAACGCGCAACAAATCTATTGCCCCAATTTACCAAAAAAAGAAATTTCGATTACGAAAAGGCAGTGGATGGCATGCGGCAAATCTTATGGGGGCTCTTTAAGAAAATTGTCATCGCAGACAATTGCGCACAATACGCCAATTTAATTTTCAACAATTCTACAGACTACGGCGGTAGCACATTGGCTTTGGGCGCCTTGTTTTTTACATTTCAAATCTATGGGGATTTCTCAGGGTATTCGGACATCGCTATTGGTACTTCGCGGTTGTTTGGCTTCCATTTGAAACAGAATTTTGCCTTTCCTTATTTTTCAAGAGACGTTGCTGAATTTTGGAGACGTTGGCACATCTCACTTTCTACTTGGTTTCGAGATTACCTCTACATTCCATTGGGAGGAAGTCGTGGAAACAAATGGCAAAAAATACGAAATACATTCCTTGTCTTTTGTATAAGTGGCTTTTGGCACGGTGCAAATTGGACTTTTGTCATATGGGGGGCTTTGAACGCTTGTTACTTTCTGCCCCTCCTACTCAACAATAAAAACAGGAAACATCTGGACACTGTGGCACAAGGAAGGTCCCTTCCAAGCTTCAAAGAATTCTTTTCAATACTGTTCACCTTTGGCTTGACTGTTTTTGCTTGGATTTTCTTTAGAGCAGAAAACACAAGCCATGCCTTTCAGTACATTGCTGAAATCACATCCACATCTCTCTTTGAAGCCCCCAAATTTGAAGGAATGCGAACTGCCTTGACGACAGTTATACTCACCTTCCTGTTTGTTCTAATTGAGTGGAATGGACGAGCGGGGCAATACGGAATTGAACACCTGCTCTTGCGATGGAAAAAGCCAATGAGAACAGCGTTTTATTTTACCATTGTCATTGGCATACTTCTGTTTGGAGGCAAGGAACACGATTTTATTTATTTTCAATTTTAAATGATGAAAAAATTCCTAAAAGAAATTGGCTTTCTGACCCTTCCCCTACTTCTAACTGCCTTCCTTTTGGAAGTATTGATTCAAAAGATCCCCAATGACTACTCGCATAAAAAAAACTATTTAGACAAAAACGCAGCTCAAATTGAAACCCTTATTTTGGGAAGTTCTCATTCGTTTTATGGGCTCGACCCAACATTTTTTTCCAGCAAAACATTTAACGGAAGTCACATCTCTCAATCGCTCAAATACGATCTGGAAATTCTCAAGAAATACGAAGGCAATTTGAATAATTTGACTGCAGTTGTTCTGCCGATTTCTTATTTTTCACTATCCGAAAAATTAGAAACCGGGATTGAAGCGTGGAGGCTTAAAAATTACAATATTTACTATGAAATTCCCACCTCAAATGCTTATTCCGATTGCTCAGAAGTACTCAGCGTCAAACTCTCTAAAAACCTCTACAGACTGTTTTCTTATTACACAAAGAAGACCTCAGCAATCACGTGTAGTCAATTAGGATGGGGATCCAATTACAAATCAGAAAATGCCTTGGATTTGATTGAGTCCGGAAAAAAGGCAGCACAAAGACACAGCGCATCACAATACCAAAATACATTTGATGAAAATGTTGCTGTTTTAAACGATTTAGAACAATGGTGCTCTGAAAGAAATGTTAGGTTGGTTTTATTCACCCCTCCTGCCTTTGAAAGCTACCAGCAACACCTCGACAAAAAACAACTGAATGCAACGGTTGAGATCGCCCAGAAAAAAGCGCTGGCAAACGAAAATTGTACATACCTAAACCTACTAAACGACACCCGTTTCAAAGCAAAAGATTATTACGATGCCGATCACTTGTCAGAAATAGGAGCAAAAAAACTGTCCTTACTGATAGACAAACAAATAACAAATTTGAAATAAAACTGGAGGGAATAGCATCTAAAACTTGAAAGAAAATTTTTGAGAAATCGAAAGACAAAGACAGTCTTTTTAAGAACTGTACACTTGCTTTAGAACCGACTGGTAAAAACCTTTCCAATCCTTCCATTTGCCATAGCCACTCAACAATTCATTTTGAAAAGAAGTGACGAAATTTCCGTCGACAGCGCGCACCTCTTTGTTCAGTGCTGTTACCTTCAAAAGCGCTTGTTTTGGGGACAACCCTTTCGATTGAAAAACGGTGTCCGAAACAGCAAATGGAATAACTTTTAAGGGGGTTTGTATTTCGTAATCTAAGTCGTAAAAATAAAAAGGGGTACAGGTACTGGCACGAAAACCAAACACCTCTGAATAGCCCATAGAATGGTCTTCTGCAACTTCCAAATCGATCAGGTGTTGGTAGGTTTCGGGCAAGTGCAAACGCAACAAATGTTGTCGTGTTCGGCTGAGGGGAGTGTTGAGGATGGCTTCCATTTTTTGAACTTCTTTTTTCAGCAATGCCACGTTATCCATGGTGTAAAAAGAAGCGTTCAAGCCGACACGCACATAGTCCGACATGGATTTGATGAGCAACCGAAACTTGTTATTGGTAATGGAAATATTGTTGTCATAGGTCGTGTAATTTGAAATTAAAAAAAACAGCATGGTGTCCGTGTTGTATTTTTCTTTCAAACGCAAAATTTCGCCATAGGTATCGTACGGATCTTTTTTAAAATTTACCAAAACAAGAAGCCGATCCCAAAATGGCTGCAAACGAAAATTAAAAAGATCGCTCAAAAATCCACCAAGAGTCCGCAGCACCCCTTTGTACTTATAGGCATAGGTTTGGCAAATCGAAAAAACACTTTGACAGCTATAGCTTCTGGAGACAAATTCAAAATCGGGAAATTGAAACTGTAGTTGTGCTCGTAATTTATAGGCCCAAACATCCACCAAAGGTTTCTCTAAAAAATCGTGCTGAAAAGCCAAACTTTCCTCTACAGGAAAGCAATTCATCGCATCTCTTACATGGGGCAAATATTCCTCGTAACGACTGAGCAAATAAAAACTAGCTGCAAAAATATCGTAGGGGATTGAAGATTTGGTACCTGCATTGAAAAAGCAGGGAACATCCTCCTCCCATGTTTGCATAGAAATCTCTACGTCATTGATTCCTTGGTCAAACAACAAATCGTGGCTTCTCACAAAAAACTCATCTCCCAAAGGAAGTTTGGAATAGGTCATTTTCATCCCCTTGTGTACGACAAACTCCTCAACCTTTGTGGTAAATGAAATGGGAACCTGAAGAATTCGAACAAAAACATGTTTGAAAATATAGGTCAATCTCGGTGTCACTCTATGGGTGTATATCAATAACATTTTGAAGTCGTATTCGTTGGTGTTTTACAAAAACCTCTTCTGCAACCTCAAATCAGAGCGTTGGAAAAAAGGGGACGGGTTGAAATTTGGATTTCAATGTGCGCTGAAGCAACTCGGAAAGGAGCGGGATTCTTAGAGCAACATTTCATCTGCAAAGCTAAAATAGGTATTTTCTGCGATTATCAAATGGTCCATTACTTTTATATCCAACGTAGCAGCCGCAAGTTGCAACTTTTTAGTGATGTTTTTATCTGCTTTGCTTGGCGAGGTATTTCCAGAAGGGTGGTTGTGGCATAAAATAAGCCCGGTAGCCAACAAGTCCAATGCCTTTTTGAGTAGCAAACGCACGTCCACTACCGTACCTGTCAACCCTCCTTTGCTCAACTGCAATTGGTACAGGACCTTATTGGAATTGTTGAGGTACAAAACCCAAAATTCCTCGTGTTGAAGACCTCCCAATCGTGGCTGCACCAATTCAAAAACATCTTTGCTACTTGTTATGTTCCCTTTTTTGGTGCCGTTTTCAAACCGGGCTCTTCTGCCCAACTCGAGTCCCGTGAGGATCGAGATGGCCTTGGCTTCTCCGATCCCTTTGAAATTGGACAATTGCTCAATCGAAAGCTGTGCCAAATCGCAGAGGTTGTGGTTGCAAAAAGCCAAAATCTTTTTGGACAGCGATACCGCGCTTTCACTTTGACTCCCGGTACGGATCAAAATAGCGATGAGCTCTGCATCTGAGAGGGTGTTTTTCCCTTTCAAAGCCATTTTCTCTCGCGGCCTGTCATTGACATTCCAATGTTTGATTGTAAAATTTGCGATTTTGGCTTCCATAAACGGCAATTTTTAACTTAAAGATACAGAATCTTTCCTTGAGAAAGTCTAAAAAAAACAACTCCAATACAAAGAAAAAAAGCGGTGACAAACTCCAGGCATGTCGCCATGAACAAAGTTTGCGTGCGAATCAATCCCGAGTTTTCAAATAGTTAGTATATTTGTACAAATACCTACCGATGAAAATTATCATTGCCGGAGCTGGAGACGTCGGTTTCCACTTAGCGAAACTGCTTTCCAACGAATCTCAAGACACCTATGTCATTGATTCAAACGCCAAAAAACTGAAATACATTGACAACCACTTGGATGTCATCACCGTCAAAGGAGATGCCACCTCCTTGGCCTCTTTAAAAGAGGCGGGGGTGCAAAACGCTGATTTGATTTTGGCAGTGACCGAATCTCAAAACACCAATTTGACCGTTGCAGCACTGAGTAAAAAATTGGGGGTCAAAAAAACCATTGCGCGCATTAGCAATACCGAGTTTTTGACCACCAAAGAAATCAACTTTGCAGAAGTGGGCATCGATTACATGATTTCTCCTGAAAACTTAGCGGCCAACGAAATAGAAACGCTTCTAAACGAATCCGTCTTCAACGATAAAATTGAATTTGAAAACGGGGCCATCAACATCCTTGGAGCCCGTCTTTCGTCCAAATCGCCTTTGGTAAACAAAAGCGTACAAGAAGCCAAGAAAGAATTTTCAGACATTGATTTCATCACCATCTCCCTCAAAAGAGAAAACACCGTAGAAACCATCATTCCGAGGGGAGACACCCTTTTCAAACACCACGACCAGGTCTATTTTTCCGTCCCTGAAGATTCCATTGACAAGATTTATCGTTTGATTGGAAAAGAAAAGATTGGCGTCAAGGATGTCATGATCTTGGGTGGAAGTAAGATTGGCCAAAAAGCAGCTTCAAATTTATGCGCTAAAAATTTCAACGTAAAACTGATTGAAGCCAAACGAGACAAAGCTTTTGAATTGGCAGATGCGATTAGCGGTACTTTAATTGTTCAAGGAGATGGCAGAAATGTAGACTTGCTCGAAGAGGAATCCATCGCCAAAATGGACGCTTTTGTGGCAGTAACTGGAAATTCAGAAACCAACATCATGTCCTGTTTGGTTGCCAAATCCAAAGGTGTCAAAAAAACCATCGCCTTGGTAGAAAACATGGATTACATCAACATTTCCCAAACCATAGGAATTGATACACTGATCAACAAAAAACTCTTGGCTGCCAGTGCTATTTTCAAGCACGTTCGAAAAGGAAAGGTGTTGGCCTTGGCTAACCTTCACAATGTTGACGCCGAAGTATTGGAATTTTTTGTCAGAAGAAACACCAAAGTCACCGAGCAGCCGATCAAGGACATCAACCTAACCAAAAAAGCGGTTTTTGGCGGCGTAGTCCGAAAAGGAGAAGCGTTGATGACTTTTGGAGATTTTCAAATCCTACCTGGAGACAGGGCCATTGTGTTTTGCCTGCCCGAAGCCATCGGAGAGGTAGAAAAGCTCTTTAACAACTAAATCCATGAACGGTTTAAACTACAAAATCATTGCGAGCTTTTTGGGACTTACCGCCATTTTAAACGGTGTTTTTATGCTGTTGGCTGTCCCCTTTAGTTGGCACCACAAAGAGGCGGCTAGCGAAGGGATTTTTTCAGCGGGCGTCATCACCATTCTTCTGGGTTTTTGCGCTTGGTTTTTTAACAGAAATGCCAACAAATCTCTCCAGAAAAAAGAAGGATACCTCATCGTCACTTTGGGTTGGTTGGTACTCACTTTTACCGGAGCATTGCCCTACCTGCTCACTGGAGCCATTCCCAACTTTACAGATGCTATTTTTGAAACCATTTCTGGGTATTCCACTACGGGAGCCTCCATCATACAAGACATCGAAGTCTTGCCCAAAGGTATTTTATTTTGGAGAAGCGCCACCCATTGGATTGGGGGCATGGGAATCATCGTATTGACCATTGCCATCCTACCTCTTTTGGGAATTGGAGGCATGCAATTGTTTATGGCGGAAGCGCCAGGACCCTCAACCGACAAGATGCACCCGAGAATCACCCAAACTGCCAAGCGCTTGTGGCTGATGTATGTCTCGTTGACAATGACGGAGTTTTTATTGTTGAAGATCGCAGGAATGACCTGGTTTGACGCCATCAATCATGCAATGGCAACCATGAGTACCGGTGGCTTTTCTACCAAAAATGCGAGCATCGCACATTGGAACCACATGCCAATGGTGCAGTACATCGTCATCGCTTTTATGTTTGTTGCGGGGACCAATTTTGTCCTTACTTATTTTGCCTTGAAAGGAAAAATACGACGGGTTTTTGAAAACGAAGAGTTTAAATATTACTTCTTTGGCGTATTGCTCCTTTGTGTCAGCGTCACGGGAATGGTCTATTTCTTTCAAGATACAAACCTACAAACAACAGTCTTGCACCCCATGCCTTGGGGCGCTTTTGAAAGTGCCTTTCGACATGCGAGCTTTCAAGTGGTCGCCATCGTAACGACCACCGGATTTGTGTCCGCAGATTACACCATGTGGAATTCCTTGGCCACCATGCTCGTCTTTGCGCTTTTTTTTATCGGGGGATCTGCTGGGTCTACCAGTGGAGGTGTCAAAATTGTTCGACACATCATCATGATCAAAAACAGTGTGTTGGAATTTAAAAAATTACTGCATCCCAATGCCATCATCCCCGTTCGCTATGACGGAAAAGGCATTTCTCGGACCATTGTCTTTAACATCCTTTCCTTTTTTGTCTTGTACATGTTGATTTTTGTCAGCAGTGCCGTTATCTTGAGCTTTTTGGGCTTGGATTTTGAAGCGGCCATCGGAGCCGCCGCTTCGTCACTCGGAAATGTCGGGCCCGCCATTGGCTCTTTAGGGCCTACTGAAAACTATGCCCAATTGTCCGGTGCCGCCAAGCTGTTCTGTTCTTTCCTCATGTTGATTGGCAGACTGGAATTGTTTACTGTCTTGATCCTGCTCACCCCCTTTTTCTGGAAACAAAATTAAACGTCTTTTTATGTTGATTCCCGGTGTTTGCAGGGCGAAGAATTTTACAAAACTCCACATCAAGAATCCCCAATCACTCTGTCCGAGTTGTTTTAAAAGCCGCAAAATCCAAGCCTCCGTAATTTCCCGAACTCATCAATAATAGGGCGGTATCGGACAAATCTTGAGCGAACAAAAACTCTTGAAATTCAAGGGGGTCTGTGTAAACGATCAAATCTTCTCTTCCAAAAGCTTCTTTTATTTGTTGGGCAGTGACTTCTTTGAGTTGTTTGAGTGCAACTGCTTTGGGTGTGTAAAAAACAACTGCCGTATCTGCTGCGTCTAAGGTTCCTTTGTACTCTTGTAAAAAAGCGGCATTCAAACTGCTGTAGGTATGCAATTCCAAACAGGCCAACAACCTGCGTTTTTCGTATTGTTTTTTGACAGCGTTGCTGGTCGCTTGTACCTTGGAAGGCGCGTGTGCAAAATCTTTAAAAACAACGGTACTTGAGCTTTCTGATATTTTCTCAAGACGCTTGCTGGCACCAGAAAAACTGGCGATGGCCTCGTAAAAATCATCTTCCCCTACCCCCATATGAAGACAAATCCACTGGGCTCCTGCCAGGTTTTGCAGATTGTGTTCTCCAAAAATCTGGAGGGGCATCCAACCGACGGGCGTATCCAAATAAGTGGTTCCGTTTTCGATTTTGTGTTTGGGGGTTCCGTAGGGATACTTTTTGACTGTGTGTTGGCTTTCTCCTACCACGTTGTCGACTGCTGTGTCTTCTTCGTTGTAAACAAGGATGCCGCCGTTGGTCAGCGAGTCAACAAAAATCCGGAACTGTTCTTTGTAATTTTCAAAAGTCGGAAAGACATTGATGTGGTCCCAAGAAATTCCGCTGATCAGTGCGATGTTGGGTTTGTACAAGTGAAACTTTGGCCTCCTGTCGATTGGGGAGGACAGGTATTCGTCTCCTTCCAATACGATGAATTCGTTGTCAGCAGTCAAATGCACCATGGTCTCAAAGCCTTCCAACTGCGCGCCCACCATAAAGTCTGCTGCCACCTCGTGGTAGTTGAGTACGTGAAGCACCATGGAAGTAATGGTTGTTTTTCCGTGAGACCCGCCGATGACCACACGTGTTTTGTCTTTGGACTGCTCGTATAGGAACTCGGGATAGGAATAAATTTTTAGGCCCAACTCTTGGGCTTTCAGCAGTTCTGGATTGTCGGGCTTGGCATGCATGCCCAAAATAACAGCATCCAAGTCCGTGTGTATTTTTTCTGGAAACCACCCAAAAACTAGAGGCAACAAGCCTTTGGCTTGCAAACGAGACTTGGAAGGTTCAAAAACAGCATCGTCGCTGCCTGTAATTTGTGCGCCTTTGAGGTGCAAGGCCAGGGCAAGGTTGTGCATGGCACTTCCTCCAATGGCAATAAAATGTATGTTCATGGACAGAGCTCTAAAGTGTAAAAATAAGGAATAATCGCAAATAGAAGCCGTTTTTATTCGGGGACCCTAGGAAAAATGATTTTGGTAGCTGCGCTGAAAATTAACGGCTAAAAATGTATCTTTGCAAAAAAAAGACATCCCATGGATTTGAAGCAGATTCCCAAAATAAAACACACGGAGAGCGGCAATTTTTTTCTTTTGGCAGGCCCCTGTGCCATCGAAGGAGAGGAAATGGCTATGCGCATTGCAGAACGCTTGGTAGCCGTGACTGACAAACTCGAAATCCCTTTGGTTTTCAAAGGAAGTTACAAAAAGGCCAACCGGTCTCGCATCGATAGTTTTACGGGAATCGGAGACGAAAAGGCACTCAAAATACTCCGTAAGGTATCGGAAGCCTTTGACATTCCCACAGTGACAGACATCCACACCAACGAGGATGCAGCAATGGCAGCGGCCTATGTAGACGTCTTACAGATACCTGCGTTTTTGGTCCGTCAAACCGATTTGCTGGTCGCTGCTGCAAAAACGGGCAAGGTCATCAATCTCAAGAAAGGACAGTTTATGAGTCCCGGAGCGATGCAACATGCCGTACAAAAAGTAAAAGACAGCGGCAATGACAAAGCGTGGATCACAGACCGAGGGACCATGTTTGGCTACCAAGACATGGTGGTCGATTTTCGCGGCATTCCAGAAATGAAAGCCTTTGCACCGACGGTATTGGACGTGACCCATTCGCTGCAACAACCCAACCAAAGCAGTGGCGTGACTGGAGGAAGGCCTGACATGATTGAAACCATTGCCCGTGCAGGAATTGCAACAGGCGTAGACGGTTTGTTCTTGGAAACACATTTTGACCCGGCAAATGCCAAATCCGACGGCGCCAATATGTTGGACCTCCAACATTTGGAAAAGCTGTTGACAAATTTAGTGGCGATTCGCAAAACCATCAACAAGTTGCATTAACCTCTTTTTGGAAGAGGCTGGCTTTGCTTTTTGATTTTGTGAACCAGGTGTTCCAAACCATTTAGTTTGAGCTCGTAAACCAAGCCCAAAAGGGTGCCTATTTTCCCCTTTGGAAATCCTTTGCTGTGGTACCAAACAATATACGGTTCGGGCAGATCAATAAGATCGACCCCTTTGAATTTACCATAAGGCATCTGGGTGTGGGCGAGGGTTTTTAAAACGTCTTTTGGGTCTTGCATTTTGTTTCTTACAAATTCTCGGTACTGCGAATATATTTGAATTAACGCAAAGAGATCGACTCAAATCCTTATTATTTTCTTAATTTTGCAAAACCAATCACATGTATTGGGGACGACTGGTTTTGACAGCGAGACCAATCAATATGTAAGCATGCCGAGCAAGGAAACAGACCTCGTAAAACTTTGTTTCACTTTTTTACACGGCGAAGATAACTACGCTTTAGCTGCTTAATCCGAATCACAGTAGGATTGGCCTAGTCTCACAAGGTGAGAAAGCTTTACATCTCCGGAAAGCCTTGAATTTCGGCGTTCCACTCAGAGGTGTCGTAAATGGAATTCTAGGAACGGCAAGCTTCGGTGCCCTTCCGAAATAAAGAAGCTAAGTCTTGCGTAGCTTGTTTTTAAGCGGCTCAAGATCGAAAATTAATTAAAAACTACGCATGTAGAAAGCCTTGCGATTGCTTGTTTGGACCCGGGTTCGATTCCCGGCGTCTCCACGATAAAGCAACCTGATACTCATCAGGATTAAAAACAAAAAATCTGCCAAGCTTGCTTGAGCAGATTTTTTATTTTAAGACTGCGGGTCTGTAAGAACAGGATCAGGACATATCCCAAGCGGGAGGCCAGGGAAAGACGGCATTCATTCCCGGCGTCTCCACTTTGAAGCACCGCAAAACTGTGGATAAAATCCTGGAAAGCACCAAATAAGCCACTCACTGAATGAACATTTTTACTTTTTATGTATATTCGCCATGTACTGACGTTGGACAACATTAAAAACAGGTACTACCCAAACAATTGAACAATATGAAAAAAGAAAAAGCAAGAGACGAACTTATCCTACCGAAACTACAATCTGGTGAAGAGCTAATTGGATTCTTTCAAGCTCAATACACCCCTTCTTGGGGCTGGTATTTTTTAATTGGACCATTATTTGCATTTGCCATAAGGATTTATTTTGTCGCTGTCACCGATAAGGGCATGCATTATCACAAGCTTACGTTCTTCGGGAAACCAGATACATCTGATTATTTTACTTGGAATGAGATTGAAAAACTAAAATTGTCAAAAGGACTATTGCAAGCGCCGTTAAAATTCACTTTTTCCAACGGCAGGAAGTTGAAACTAAAAGCTCAGTTAAAAGGAATGGAAAAAGTTGCGAAGTTAGATGACCGGACAAAAGAATACCTGTTCTCCAAATCCGTCGTGTAAATGACCTGGTTTATTGGCACACTTTTAATAGGGAGACTACTCCTCTATTTCCCAGGCCCCAAACCGGATGATTTACAGATCCTAGCGGAGAAAATTAAGGCAATGCAAACAAGTCCTCAACTGTGCAATTGATTGTTTTTGCAATCTTTAATGCCAAAACAGTAGACGGAATGTAAATGCCGTTCTCAATGGCATTGATGCTTTTTCTAGAAACCTCCGCGGCAACTGAAAGTTCTTGTTGGGTCAAACCCGCAGATTTCCTGAGATGCTCCAGATTGTTTAAAAGTTTTTTGTGGTGCTTTCCCAAGGCTATTTCTTTTCAAACTCTTCAACCGCGTTCGTAAGTTCTTTTCCTGTATTTGGGTAGAGGTATCCAGCAATCAGGGTGCCCAGTCCAATAAAACCAACTAAAAACCCAATGCCTTGAAACAAAGAGCCCAGGGCAAAAAAACCTAAAAACCAGATTCCGACACCTACAAAAATTGTAATAACGCCGCCTCTTCGGTAGTCAATGGGTTCTTTTTTTCGCTCCTCAAAAACACCCAATAATTCCTCCAATTTGGCAGGATCATCCAAATGTTTGGCGATTTCTAGCACAGTTTCTCTCTTCCCCTTGCCTTCGTAATACAGCCAAATAAATACGGCCACTGGCACAATAATTCCTGTTAAAATTCCAAAAATTGGTATGATGTTATTTTCCATAATGTTCGTGTATAAGTGAGACACAAACTTAAATTATTTAAAAATGAGAAGCAAACGTTACATAAGTTTTTTTTCTATGAAGAACAAAACTTCTTCAAAATAGCCCCATTTCAATCTTTCATGCTCCAACACAAAACACCCTCATGCAAATCGGGTTTGAAAAAAGCCAACCGCTTGGCTACAAAAACAGTGGCAGTGGATTCATCAAACAAAAAATTGACGGCATCCAACATGCGGTTGTATATCTTTCTAAAATATGATATGTTTAAATATTCGAATTTTGTTTGCCGTTAAAACAAGAAAATAAAATCGGAATTTGTCAAAACAGCAGTAGGACCAATTAAAACCACCAAACAATGAACAAACATTACCTTCAGTCAAAAGTAAAATCAACAGGGACAGCTTATTTATTATGGTTTTTTTTAGGTGCTCATTATGCATATCTTGGAAAATGGGGAATCCAAATTTTGTATTGGATCACTTTGGGGGGTTTGGGAATCTGGGCGCTTATTGACCTTTTCACTATGTCAGGAAAAGTGAACAGACACAATGCGGCAATATTTCAACAAATTGATGAAATTGAAAAAAAAGAAAAAGAAGCTGAGCACACGAGAAATATGGCTATGATGGCTGCCGCAACAGGGAACAAAACGGAATCATAAACCTAAAAACTTTGCATCAAAAGAAACCAAGGCGCACGGGCGCGCAGCGTTCAAGCTGCTGCCAAACAAACAACGATTTGTCTTTGTCTATTTTCGAATGAGCTTTTTGTAAAAAGTCCTATTTTCAGTTGCGATTTCTATAAAATAAACCCCCGATTCCAGTGCTTCCAAATTCAATTCAATGCTTGGTTTATCCGTTTGGTAGGATTCAATTTGCCTTCCCTTCACATCCCACAGGGTCAACTTTTCAAACCTCGCACCATTTGCTATTCTGATGTTTAGGTAGGTATCAAACGGATTGGGATAAATACTCAAAAAGCCCTTTTTCGGATCCTCACCAATAGCAGCACTTGAAAGGATGGATTGTACGGTCCAACTCGAAGGAAGACTGTTGTCCATCTCTAAATCCCTAAGCTCGAGATAAGAACCGTTTCCATCTGCCTCTTCGGGCCATGGAGATTTGTCGTCATAATCCACAAAATCTATTTGATTTCCGTACCCATCTAACAAAGCCAATTCTTGGCCACCATTGGACAAACTTCTAGAAAACTCATCAAAAGGGGCAGATCCATAAGTATTTTCAAAGGTCTGGCTGTCATTCGCTAAAAAAACAGACGCATTGCCCTCGATGACATAACCGTTCGGAAATTGATAGGTCAAGCCGAGACCTCCAAAATAAACACCCGTCAAATCTTTGGATGAACTGGAGGTATTGGTGATTTCAATAAATTCAAAATCACTTGCATCTTCATCAACCTCAACTTGTGGGTTGTAATTAATTTTAGAAATCGTCAATGTGGGTGTGGTGACTTGGTCACACAGACTTGAATTTGTCAACCTATTAGACATCCACTGGATGCGCTGCGTCACAAATGACTTTAAATTGCTGATGCGTTCCTCAAATCGGAGATCGAAGCCCCAAATCGCTTGCTGACGGTCCACAGACTCAGAAATCAATACCGCCGTTTCATCTACCAAATCAAAAATCTCGTTTTCATTTAGCGGTTGCCCGATTGCGGTCAACTCCTTCCAGCGTTTGGTCAAATAGCACTTAAAAACGGGATCGTTGTACAAATCATTCCAAAACTTGGCGCCCCTATTCCCTTCAGTGAATTGCCAAAGATCCGTTTTGCTCCTGTCAAAACCGAACAAAAACAAATCATTTCCAAAGGTCAAGTTCAAATCCCATATGGGACCGGCTCTCAATTTCCCATTTCTGTCTTTGTGAAAATAGGTGCTAAATTGGTAGGCATCTGGATTGGAGGACAATTCATTGATAAGCATAAAATCAACAAATGATGGAATGTCAATGATCGAAGGGTAGCCATCGATCAGCGAACTGTTTTGTGACGCAGAAGTAGACGCCAAACTCTGAAAAACACTTTGAATGTAGTCGCTCTGCACAGGCAATATATCCTCTGGGCTCGGATGGACATTTATGAAATCTGTGTTATATCCTCCATAATTAGGCATCTGCCAACCCAATTCATTCCCTTCCCATTTATCGGACTTTGTAATATATCCTCCTGAAAGCTTGGGAAGAACCGTGTCATCAGCTTTGATTTTGTTGAGATCAATTCGACTGCCATCAGATTTCAACTTTTCTTGCAACATATAGATTCCTTGATAAGAATCGTTCAGCACTACCTCGCAATACCTGCCTCTCGAAGCGTATTGACCCAGTTTGTTGGACAGTTTGTAGCTGATAAAATCCCTCATAAAAATGGTGTCAAAAGCAATCCCACTCAAAATCCAATCGTTTTCTTTTGGCATGTCCAACAATTTCACATTGTCTTTCTCTCCAATTGCATCATAAGTGGTCAGAGCGTACTGTTTTTTTGAGAAGAAAGTAGAAGACGAACCGCGGGTTTCAATTTTAATCGGTCCGTTAAAATTTAAATAATCAGGGGTGTTGACATCGTACACATAATTTCGTTGCCCTTCTGGCCGCTCAATTATTTTCATGGTAGCCTCAATTTTTGGTTCATCAGGAATCCCTTGGCCACCCGCTGTTTGCAAAAAAATCATGGGTAAATTTGAAGAGTAAAAATTGAAGTCCACTGGTTCAGGATCCGGGTTTTCAAACCAAAATGGAGTATCGCTGTAAAACCCGCTTTCTCCATAAACCTCGGCAGAAAGCACCGGTAGGGCAGTCAAATCTGATGAATCGACCGACTGATTGTGCACCTGAACTGCAAAGACATTCGTTCCGTTGACCAACAAGGATTTGTTTAAAAAATACCGCTCTGGGCTAAAACCACGATAGAGAAGTGCTTCATGCAAACCATCACTCAATTGGTTGTAGGGAACCGGGTTTCCTGAAACCAAATTTCGGGCGATCTCAACCCCGTTTATATAAGCGACAAATCCATCGTCGTAGTCCATATCAAGAAGGAGCCTATTGATCGTTGAAAGATTTTGAATTTCAAAAGTGGTATGCATAAACAAAGATGCGGTGGTCCCAACTATTGTTGCGTCATCCTCATCACCATAGCCAATTCCAGAGGGGCCCTGTAACCAATTTGATGGTGCATTCTGCGCCACTTTCCAGTTGGAAGATGGCTCAGAAGTTGGAAGTGTATAATGCCATTGATGGCCGGGTGAAACGACCGTTTCCCATTGTAAATCTTGAGGATCTGATGGTGCTTTCCAGAAATACAAGTTGTCCAAATAAACCGTTCCATTGCCTTCGGTTTTGAATTGAAAGACCCTGTCCAAATTGGCAGTGTATACTGACAATGGAATGTCAATAGTTTGCCAGCTTCCTTTTACAACATCAATGCTGTAAGCATTTTCTACCCTAGGATCCGCACTGATTAGAGAGAATTTAATAACGTTTGATGTATCGGTGTAATAGTCCAAGTGAACGAACTCCATG
>DLQL01000059.1 GCA_002477565.1 Flavobacteriaceae bacterium UBA7433 | reverse complement strand
AAACCACACATTTAACCTGTTCATAATACTCTTTTTTTGCAAATTAAAAAGAAGCCCGTAGCCCAAAATTTTATTTCGCGATTTATTTAAGAAATCTCAGGATTTGCAGGTTATTTTTAACAAGATTTTCGGGATAAGAAACTTGAATTTGTGTAAATTTGCAAAAACTCCATCGCTAGGAATTAGAAATATCAAATAAATATTATGTCAGAAATTGCAACACTCAAAATAAACGGTCAAGAATTCGAGTTTCCATTGTTAAAAGGAACAGAAAAGGAAACAGCCATCGATATCAAAACCCTGCGAGGCGCTACGGGAGGCCTCATCACTTTGGATGCGGGTTATAAAAACACAGGTTCTTGCAAAAGTGCCGTTACTTTTTTGGATGGAGAAAAAGGAATTTTGAGATACCGTGGCTATGCGATCGAAGACTTGGCTGAAAAATCAGACTTTTTAGAAACTTCTTACCTGCTCATTTTCGGAGAATTGCCAACAGAGGCGCAATTGGAACAATTTCAGGCAGACATCCAAAGTGAATCTTTGGTAGACGAAGAAATGAAAAAGATTTTGCACGGCTTTCCAAAGTCTGCACATCCCATGGGAGTTGTTTCTGCATTGACAAGCTCTTTGATTGCTTTCAATCCTGAATCTGTCAACGTAGACTCTGAAGAAGAGATGTACAAAGCCATCGTGAAAATTATGGCTAAATTCCCTGTGTTGGCTGCATGGACCTTGCGTAAAAAAGAAGGCTTGCCTTTGGAATACGGTTCGAAAAGCTTAGGCTATGTGGAAAATTTGTACAAGATGATGTTCAACAAACCCAACGAAGAGTTTGCCATCAATCCCATTGTTTTGAATGCACTGGATAAGTTGTTGATTTTACACGCGGACCACGAGCAAAACTGTTCTACTTCAACCGTGAGAATTGTTGGGTCTTCACATGCCGGTTTGTACGCTTCTATTTCTGCAGGAATTTCTGCGCTTTGGGGGCCGCTTCACGGAGGTGCCAACCAAGCTGTCATAGAAATGTTGGAAGACATCAAAAACGACGGAGGAGATTACCACAAATACATCGCAAAGGCGAAAGACAAAAGCGATCCTTTTCGACTGATGGGTTTTGGACACAGGGTTTACAAAAATTTTGATCCAAGAGCCAAAATCATCCAAGTAGCTGCTGAAGAAGTACTGGCAGACTTAGGTATCGTAGATCCAGTACTAGATATTGCCAAAGGCTTGGCGGAAGTCGCCTTGAACGACACGTATTTCAAAACCCGAAATTTGTATCCCAACGTAGACTTTTATTCTGGAATCATCTACAGAGCGCTTGGAATTCCAGTAGAAATGTTTACCGTCATGTTTGCGATTGGTCGTTTGCCAGGTTGGATTGCACAATGGAAAGAAATGAGAGAAAACAACGAGCCGATTGGACGGCCTCGTCAATTGTATGTCGGTGAAAACTTGAGAAGTTTTTCCAGCAGAGAAAACCGATAAGACAGCCCAAGCCTTCAATTTCATTGAAGGCTTTGTTTTGGCCCACAGACAGACCTATTGATGGTGCTTAAGATTCAAGACGAAACTTCGAGATTGAGAGCTGTCGGTTTGGGAGTTGCTCAACAGAATGGATCGGTTCCTGATAACAAAGACGCCTATATGAAGCAAACGACAAACAACCTTTTGATGGTACGCTCTTTGTCTTTTCGCAAGAACGAACAGACGGCAATCAACAACTTGTGTCAAAAAGAACTCAGCAAGCTTTCCCATATGGATATAGAAGAAAGAGTCCTTGCCGAATTCGACGCTCTTGTACAGCAATTAAAGCGGGTTGGAATTCGTGTTTTGGTGCTGCAAGACACTGAAAAACCCACGACGCCCGCTGGACTTTTTTCCAACAATTGGGTTTCGTTTCATGAAGACGGGATTGTAGGTCTGTACCCCATTTTTGCTCCAAACAGCCGCCTTGAAAGAACCGAGGATTTGTTTGGGTTTTTAGAAACTTCCGGTTTTGAAATCGCTGGTTTTGTCGATTATACAAGTGCAGCGGCACAAGGCTATTTCTTGGAAGGAACAGCAAGTATGGTTTTGGATCGTGTGCACCGAAAAGCATATTGTGTCTTGTCAGCAAGAACAGACGAAGAACTCTTTATTGAATTCTGTGAAGATTTCGAATACACGCCAGTGGTCTTTACAGCATTCCATACGGTGGAAGGGGACCGAGTTCCCAGAGACCACACCAACTTAGTGCTCTGTGTGGGGACACATTTTGCTGTGCTGTGCTTGGAAAGCATCGACGATAAATCGGAACGGAAAAACCTTTTGCAACACCTCAAAGAAGATGGAAAAGAACTGTTGCTGATTTCAGAAGCTCAGGCAGCCAATTTTGCAGGCAATTTGTTGCAAGTTGAAAATGCATTTGGACAGCAGTATACCGTCATGTCTGAAACGGCTTTTCAAAGTCTTCGCCCGGAACAAATAGCAATGCTTGAAAGACACACTCAAATTATCAGCACCCCTTTGCCTACCATAGAGAACTTTGCAGGCGGCAGTGTAGGCTCTATGTTGACAGAAGTTTTTTTGCCCAAATCCAAATAAAAAAAGCTTTGGATTTTCCAAAGCTTTTTCTGTGCCATTCCTTTCCAAGGAATTACTTTTTGATTTTCTTTTTTTCGATTTGAATTGTCAGTTCCTTAGATTTTGAATCGAGGTCCATAAAAATGACATCTCCTTCCGTGAGGTTGGAATTGACAATTTCTTCCGCCAAAGCATCTTCAATGTATTTTTGAATGGCTCTGTTCAAAGGGCGGGCGCCATAGGTTTTGTCAAATCCCTTGTCGGCGATATAATCTTTGGCTTTGTCGCTCAACTTTAGTGTGTAGCCCAAGTCGCTGATGCGGGCCAATAATTTTTCCAATTCGATGTCGATAATTTGATGGATGTCTTTTCTTTCCAAAGCGTTGAAGATAATCACGTCATCGATGCGATTGATGAATTCAGGTGCAAAGGATTTTTTAAGGGCACTTTCGATGATTCCTTTGGCATGTGCATCGGCTTGTGCTGCTTTGGCAGAAGTACCAAAGCCAACGCCGCCGCCAAAATCTTTCAATTGACGGGCTCCAATATTGGAGGTCATGATAATGATGGTATTTCTAAAATCGATTTTACGCCCCAAGCTATCCGTCACAAAACCTTCGTCGAGTATTTGCAAGAGCATATTGAACACATCGGGATGTGCTTTTTCGATTTCGTCAAGCAGGACAACGGCATAGGGTTTTCTTCGAATCTTTTCTGTCAACTGCCCACCTTCTTCATAACCTACATAACCAGGAGGCGCTCCGATCAATCGAGACACAGAGAACTTCTCCATGTATTCACTCATGTCAACACGGACCAAAGAATCGCTTGTGTCAAAAAGTTCGCGCGCCAAGACTTTCGCCAATTGTGTTTTTCCGACTCCGGTCTGTCCTAAGAAGATAAAAGAGCCGATGGGTTTGTTCGGGTCTTTTAGTCCGATGCGGTTTCGTTGAATCGCTTTGACAACTTTTGCGACGGCTTCGTCTTGTCCGATGACTTTCCCCTTGATTTTCTTTGGAAGATCGCTCAAACGACTGCTTTCAGCTTCTGCAACTCTGTTCACAGGAATGCCAGTCATCATAGAAACCACTTCGGCCACATTGTCCTCTGTGACGGTCTCCCTATTTTCTTTGGAAGCTTCTTCCCATTGATTTTGAGCAGATTTCAAAGCTGCTTCTATGTTTTTTTCATCGTCTCTTAACCTAGCAGCTTCTTCGTATTTTTGACGCGTGACTGCGTTGGTCTTCTCTTCTTTGATGGTTTCTAATTTCTGTTCCAACTCGAGCACTTGCTTGGGAACCACGATGTTTGTGATGTGAATTCGAGATCCCGCTTCGTCCAAGGCATCGATTGCTTTGTCAGGTAAAAACCGATCCGTCATGTAGCGGTTGGTCAATGTGACACAAGCTTTGATCGCAGCTTCTGTATAAGTCACATTGTGGTGGTCTTCGTATTTTTCTTTGATGTTTTTTAGAATTGCGACCGTTTCTTCAATAGAAGTTGGCTCTACGATTACTTTTTGAAAGCGGCGTTCCAAAGCACCGTCTTTTTCAATATTTTGACGGTATTCGTTTAGGGTCGTCGCCCCAATACATTGGATTTCACCTCTCGCGAGTGCTGGTTTGAGCATGTTGGAGGCATCCAAAGAGCCTGTAGCGCCTCCAGCACCAACAATGGTGTGAATTTCATCGATAAAGAGAATGATGTCTTCGTTCTTTTCCAGTTCGTTCATCAGGGCTTTCATACGCTCTTCAAACTGACCTCTGTATTTGGTGCCGGCAACCAAACTTGCCAAATCCAAAGAAACCACTCTTTTGTTGAACAAAATACGAGATACTTTTCTTTGGACGATGCGGAGCGCCAATCCTTCTGCTATTGCAGATTTTCCAACTCCAGGTTCACCGATGAGCATCGGGTTGTTTTTTTTGCGCCGACTTAAAATTTGGGAAACCCGTTCGATTTCTTCTTTCCGTCCCACCACAGGGTCTAACTTTTGGTTTTCAGCGAGAAAGGTCAAGTCCCGACCAAAATTGTCCAATACGGGTGTCTTTGATTTCTGAGAAGTTTTCCCCTTGTTGGGTTGGGATTCAAAAGGATTTGATTTGTCAGCATCTTCAAACTGTCCCGGATTTGCACTTTCTGCAGTTGGGAACTCATGGCTGTCGTCTGTATCGTTGTTCATTTGTTTGAACAGCGCTTTTACATCGTCGTAACTGATGTCAAAATTGTTTAATAATTTTGTTGTCGGGTCGTTTTCATTCCGGAGTACACACAAGAGAAGGTGAGCTGTGTTTACAGATTCGTCTTGGTAAAGTTTTGCTTCCAAAAAGGTCGTTTTCAACGCTTTTTCTGCTTGACGGGTCAGGTGTAGTTTTTTCTTTTCAAAATCTTCGTTAAAAGATGGTGTGGAAGGATTCAATGCCTCGATCTTTTTCTTTAAGTAATCCAAATTGATGTTCAAAGAATTCAAGATCTCAATGGCTTTCCCTTCAGCTTTACGGAGCACTCCCAAAATCAAATGTTCGGTACCAATAAAATCATGCCCCAGTCGCAAGGCCTCTTCTTTGCTGTATCCGATCACGTCTTTTACTTTTTGCGAAAAATTATCATCCATAGTCTCTGTTTTTAGGTAAATTTAATGGATTTTTCATTAAAATTTACAAATCACATGTGATTGTTCTTAAAAAAAAGATCCCGCGGCAAATTGCGCACAAAAACAGTCTGAAAATCAGCACAGTACAAAGTGTTAAAAAACCCCTAAAATTGTTGATAACTCTAAGCAAATACCACGGCCGTAAAAGGGGTCAAAAAGGCTAAAAAGTGTATCTTGCTGTTCACTAAAATGAACTAACTAAACTAAACATATTTTTATGGCAGATGGAGAAAAGTTGATCCCTATCAATATAGAGGAGCAGATGAAGTCGGCATACATAGATTATTCTATGTCCGTAATTGTTTCGAGAGCCTTACCTGATGTAAGAGACGGATTGAAACCTGTGCATCGGAGGGTTTTGTATGGAATGCATGAGTTGGGAATCAAGGCGACCGGCTCTTACAAGAAGTCTGCGAGAATAGTGGGAGAAGTTTTGGGAAAGTACCACCCCCACGGTGATACTTCTGTATACGATTCCATGGTGCGAATGGCACAGAATTGGAGCGTGCGCTATATGATGGTAGACGGTCAGGGAAACTTTGGGTCTGTAGATGGTGATAGTCCAGCAGCAATGCGTTACACCGAGGTGCGGATGCAAAAAATATCCGAAGACATGTTGGCGGATATTGAAAAGGATACCGTCGACCACAAACTCAATTTTGACGACACCCTAAAAGAACCCACCGTTCTTCCAACCAGAATCCCCAATTTGCTAATCAACGGAGCTTCGGGAATTGCGGTAGGGATGGCCACTAATATGGCGCCGCACAACTTGACAGAAGTCATAGACGGTACCGTCGCTTATATTGAAGACAGAGACATTGACATCGACGGTTTGATGCAGTACATCAAAGCACCTGATTTTCCTACGGGAGGAATACTCTATGGCTATGAAGGAGTCAAAGACGCTTTCCACACAGGTCGAGGACGCATCGTGATGCGCGCCAAGGCAACTTTTGAAGAAGTCAAAGGGCGGGATTGCATCATTGTGACAGAAATTCCTTACCAGATCAACAAGGCAGAAATGATCAAAAAAACTGCGGAATTGGTCAATGATAAAAAATTAGACGGCATCGCCAACATCCGAGATGAATCGGATAGAAATGGAATGCGCGTCGTTTATGTTTTGAAACGAGATGCAATTCCCAACATTGTATTGAATAAATTGTTCAAATACACAGCTTTGCAGACTTCTTTTAGTGTCAACAACATCGCTTTGGTAAACGGGCGTCCTGAATTGCTGAACTTAAAGCAATTGATCCATCATTTTGTCGAACACCGCCACGAGGTCATTGTTCGTAGAACAGAATTTGAACTGAAAAAGGCAGAAGCAAGAGCACATATCTTAGAGGGATTGATCATTGCAAGTGACAATATTGACGAAGTGATCAAAATCATCAGAGGCTCAAACAATCCTGACGAAGCGAGAGAACGCTTGATTGCACGTTTTGAATTGTCAGAAATCCAAGCCAAGGCCATCGTAGAAATGCGTTTGCGCCAGCTTACAGGACTGGAGCAAGACAAGCTAAGAGGAGAGTACGACGAGATTATGGTATTGATCACTGACTTGAAAGATATTTTGGCAAAAGAGCCAAGAAGAATGCAAATCATCAAAGACGAGCTGACAGCCATTCGCGACAAATATGGCGATGCCCGTCGTTCAGAAATTGAATACGCAGGTGCGGACATGAAAATTGAAGACATGATCCCAGATTCACAAGTAGTTGTGACCATCTCTCATGCAGGCTATGTCAAACGTACCTTGCTTTCCGAATACAAAACACAAAACAGAGGGGGAAGAGGACAAAAAGGCGTGTCTACCAGAAGTGAAGATTTCTTAGAACACCTGTTTGTGGGAACCAACCACCAATACATGCTGTTTTTTACCCAAAAAGGAAAAGTGTTTTGGATGCGAGTTTACGAAATTCCAGAAGGCGGAAAAGTAGCCAAAGGACGCGCGCTGCAGAATTTGATCAACATTGAACCCGATGACAAAGTCAAAGCCTTTTTGGTGACACAAGACCTCAAAGACCTCGATTACATCAACAGCCATTACATCATCATGGCCACCAAAAAAGGCCAGGTCAAAAAGACCCTGTTGGAACAATATTCCAGACCGAGAACCAATGGAATCGCAGCGATTACCATTCGGGAAGGCGACGAATTGTTAGAAGCAAAATTGACCACAGGCGACAGTCAAGTCATGTTGGCTTTGAAATCTGGAAAATCCATTCGATTTGAAGAAGAAAAAACCAGGCCGATGGGTAGAAATGCCTCCGGTGTTCGCGGCATCACTTTGGCACATGAAAATGATGAGGTGGTCGGTATGGTCGCTGTCAATGATATGGAGAGCAATATCTTGGTGGTCTCTGAAAAAGGTTACGGAAAACGATCCAGTCTCGAAGATTACAGAATCACCAACCGGGGTGGTAAAGGCGTAAAAACACTCAACGTCTCTGAAAAGACAGGCGATGTGGTTGCGATTAAAAACGTGACAGATGAAGACGATTTGATGATCATCAACAAGTCTGGAATCACCATCCGCATGGAAGTCAGTGACCTGCGCGTCATGGGAAGAGCTACCCAAGGAGTCAAGCTGATCAATATCAAAGATTCTGATTCGATTGCTGCCGTAGCAAAAGTCATGCACGAAGAGGAAGAAGATGTGGAATTGCAAGGCGAAGTGGAAGGGCAAGAAGGCACCTCAGAAACGAGCGGTTCTTCAGAGACGCCTTCTTCTGAAAATTAATACAATCAAACCTATATACATGAAAAATCAACTTATTCTGCTGCTATCACTTTCTTTGAGTTTTGGAGTAGTAGCACAAAAAAAAGAATTAAAAACTGCAGAAAAAGCACTAAAAAAGAAAGATTATGCTGCCTCCCTTGACCAACTAGAGGTCGTAAGTGCTCTGCTAGAATATGCTGCGCCAAAATTAATTGAGAAGTATTACTACCTCAAAGCAGCAGCTCTCTTTGAAGACGGAACAAATTCTGCACAAGAAGAGCTGGCTGGAGAAGCCTATTTGGAATTGCTCCGTTTTCAAAAAGAATCCGGAATGAAAAAGTACGTTCAAAAAGCAGCGGAGGACCTCAGTAGAATTGTTCAAAGTGCTGTTGCGAAAGGTTCTACTCTTTACAACGGGCAGAAGTACAATGAGGCCGCGCAAAAATTCGAATTGGTGTATACCTTGAGTAAAAAAGACACTTCTTTTCTAGAGAATGCTGCTTTGGCTTCCTTTTATGCAAAGAATTATGACCAATCCATCACACTGTACAAAAAACTTTTGTCTATTGGGTATACGGGAATCACAACCCAATACAAAGCAACAAATGCGTTGAGTGGGGAAGACATGTATTTCAACTCCCAAAAAGACATGGACAACCAAGTAAGACTCAAATTGGCTTCTGCTCCAGAAGTACTGGTTTCGGAGTCAAGAACGGGAAACATTGCCAAAAACATCGCCTTGAGTTACATCGCCAAAGGGGATCAAGACGCGGCTTTGAAAGCCATTGATGATGCCAAAAAAATATTTCCAAACGACTACACGCTGATCATCAGCGAAGCCAACATTTATTTTAAGTTGGGAAACAACAAAAAGTTTTTGGAATTGTTGAAAAAAGCCATTGAATTGAAGCCCAACGATCCACAATTGCATTACAATGTTGGAGTGCTCACTTTGGAGCAAGGCTATGCGGAAGAAGCCATTTCACACTTTCAAAATGCAATCCTTCTCAAACCCGATTACTCAGATGCTTACAACAACATCGGGGTTTCAATCTTGGAAAAAACAAAACCCATCATCGAAGAAATGAACAACAATTTGTCTGATTTTGACAAATACGATGAGTTGCTCCTGCAACAAAAAGAAGTCTATCGAGAGGCGTTGCCTTATTATGAAAATGCGTTGAAATACAATGAGAAGAGTCCTGAAATCATGAAAACATTGATCGGATTGTACGAGTTGTTGGAGATGTATGACAAACAGAAAGCGACCAAATCCAAACTGGACGCCCTGTAATTCCTTGTAAGAACGCTGACAGCCGTCACAAAAAAACCCGAACACTCTGGTGTTCGGGTTTTTTTATGCGCCTTGTTTTGTTATTTTTTCAATTCCAACAAAACCACGTTTTCCACGTGATGGGTTTGTGGAAACATGTCCACTGCTTGTGAATTGACGATGTCGTATTGCTCTTTCATCAAGGACAAATCGCGGGCTTGTGTGGCAGAGTTGCAACTGACATACACGATTCTTTTTGGAGAAATTCGCAAAAGCTGTTCGACTACTTTTTTGTGCATTCCGTCTCTTGGTGGGTCGGTGATTACAACATCAGGCTTTCCGTGAGTGTCGATGAATTCAGCTGTAAACACCTCTTTCATGTCTCCCACGTAAAATGCCACATTGTCGATCTTGTTGTTTTTCGCATTGCCTTTGGCATCTTCAATGGCTTCGGGGACCGATTCCACACCGATGACTTTTTTCGCTTTTTTGGCGACAAATTGAGCGATGGTTCCCGTTCCTGTGTAAAGGTCATAGACCAGTTCTTCTCCTGTCAATCCTGCAAAATCTCGTGTGATTTTGTACAATTCGTAGGCTTGTTTGGAATTGGTTTGGTAAAAGGACTTGGCGTTGATTTTAAATTTCAATCCTTCCATTTCCTCAAATATATGATCGCGGCCTGCATGCAAAAGGATGTCTTGGTCGTAGATGGTGTCGTTCGCTTTTCCGTTGATGATGTATTGCAAGGAAGTGATCTCTGGAAAGGTCTTTTGGATAAAGTTTAAGAGCAGTTCTCGTTTCTCTTTGTGTTCTTTGTAAAACTGAACGACCAGCATGATCTCTCCCGTAGCAACAATGCGCAACATCAAAGTACGCAACAAGCCTTCTTGGCTTCGGGGGTTGAAAAAGGCAATGTCATTTTCCAGGGCAAATTCTTTGATGCTGTTTCTGATGGCATTTGAGGGGTCTTCTTGCAAGTGGCATTTTTCAATGTCAAGAATTTTGTCCCACATTCCCGAAATGTGAAAGCCCAAGGCATTCTTGTTGTCCACCGTTTCGGTCGAATTGATTTCTTCGTAGGTCAACCAACGGTTGCTTGAAAAGGAAAACTCCATCTTATTCCTGTAAAAATAGGTGTTTTCACATCCAAGGATGGGCGTAATTTTTGGCAATTCTAGGTGTCCAATCCGCTTTAGGTTGTTGGTGACCTCTTTTTCTTTGTAGAAGAGTTGGTCTTCGTAGTTCATGTGTTGCCATTTGCAACCGCCACAATGTTCAAAATGGGCACATTTGGGTGTGGCTCTTTTGTCGGAATACTTGTGAAATTTGACAGCAGTTCCCTCAAAATAAGCTTTTCTCTTTCTTCCCGTTTGAATGTCCACAACATCTCCTGGAATGGCATTGGTCAAGAAGATGACGCGCCCATCGGGAGCTTTGGCAATTGACTTTCCTTTTGCACCGGCATCTACAACCTCAATGTTTTCAAAAAGATAATTTTTTTTCTTTCTACTCATCTCGCAAAGATACTTTTTTATGTGAATTTTTTAGAAATTTGTAAGGTATACCGCCTTTTCCTTTTGTAAAAAATCCCCTTGTGTATAGAAAGCACAAAGGGATTTTTTTGAGTGTTTTGGCAGTGCTTAACTTCTGCGTCTTCCAAAGCCGGCACTTCGATCGGGCTTGTCAGCACTTCTTCGGTCACTTCGATCAGGACCGTAAGACTTTCCGCTTTTGTTTTTGTCGTAATTGCCGCTGCCTCCTTTGCGTCGATCGCTTCTTCGGTCTTCTCTTCTTCCGCCTTCAAACCTTCTTCCGCGACCTCTTCGATCTTCGCGTCTTCCGCCGCCGCTGCGTTTTCTTTTTTCGGTAATTTCAACGTTTACATTTCTTCCGTTAAAAGTAGCGTCTGTAAATGCAGTAATGGTTTCATCGGTAAAGTTCTTGTCCAATTCAAAAAAGGAGAAAGTGTCTAAAATTTCGATTTGACCAATTTCGACGTTGTTTGTGATGTTTTGCTGATTGATCAAGCCAATCAACTTGCCGGGGTTCAAATCGTCTTTTCTTCCTAAATTGATAAAGAAACGGCTCATGTTTTCATCGTCTCTTGCCTTTCCTCTGTCATCTCTTCCGCGTTCTCTTTCTGCCACATTTAGGTCACGAGAATTTGTGTAGTATTTCAAGAACTTATTGAATTCAACAGAGACAAATTTCTGAATCAACTCTTCTCTTTCTAGGCCTTCTAGGCTGCTGTAGATGGTTTCGAGATAGCTGTCTATTTGTTCGTGGTTTACTTCTGTTTTTTTTACGTTGTCAATCAAACTAAACAATTGACTCTTGCAAATTTCTTCACCAGAAGGAACTTCTTTTTTTTCGAATTTTTTGTTGATTTTTCTTTCAATCGGCCTGAGGCGTCCCACTTCTTTGTTGGTGATCAGCGCAATTGAGATCCCTTTGTTTCCCGCTCTACCTGTTCGGCCACTTCGGTGTGTGTAGGCTTCGGTCTGGTCTGGCAGTTTGTAGTTGATGACATGTGTCAAACTGTTGACGTCCAATCCCCGAGCAGCTACGTCAGTAGCGACTAATATTTGCAGGGTTTTGTTTCGGAACTTTTGCATTACGGCATCGCGTTGTGACTGAGAAAGATCTCCGTGAAGGGCATCTGCATTGTAGCCGTCTTGCATCAAGTTCTCTGCTACTTGTGCCGTTTCTCTTTTGGTTCTACAAAAGATAATTCCATAGACGTCTGGATTTGCATCACAGATTCGTTTCAAGGCTGGATAGCGATTTCTTTCGGTGACCACGTAGTATTCGTTGCTTACGTTGTCAGATCCTGTATTTTTTTGACCCGCAGTTATTTCTATAGGGTTGTGCATGTAGTTTCTCGCAATGGCTTCTACTTCTCTTGGGAAGGTTGCCGAGAACAGCAAGGTTTGTTTTTCGTCAGGAGTCACTTCCAGTACTTGGTCCAATTCGTCTTTGAAACCCATGTTGAGCATCTCGTCCGCCTCGTCTAAAATCAACCACTTGACGTTGTCCAAATGCAATTGCCTTCTCTTGATCAAATCCACCGTTCTACCGGGAGTTCCCACTACAATTTGGACGCCCTTTCTCAAGCCTCTGATCTGTTCGTCAATATTGGCGCCTCCGTATACGGTAAGGACATTGACGCCTTTCATGTATTTGGAAAATTCTTTGATGTTGTTTCCAATCTGCACCGCCAATTCTCTCGTAGGAGAGAGGATGATGGCTTGGGTGTTTTTGCTTTTGGCATCCAACAATTGCAAGATAGGCAGACTAAAAGCAGCTGTTTTACCAGTCCCTGTTTGCGCAAATGCTTTTAAATCGTCTGTGGAGTTGATGACTTGGGGGACTGCTTTTTCTTGGATTTCCGAAGGTTTTTCGTAGCCCAAATCCTGAAGGGCTTTTAGGATTTCATCATTCAATCCCAATTCTGTAAATGTCGACATGTTCTATAAGTTATTGACTTACAAAATAATATCGCTACCCTGTTAGTCATTGTTAAAAGTGTGCAAAGGTAGCTTTAATACTTGCATAAATCTAATTTATAAATTAGTTTTTTTGAGGGGCAATTCCCATCATTAAATGGTTTTGTGGAGGGCTTGGTTTTGGACTTGTGCTTTGAAATGTGTTTGGCCTTTTTTTTAGAATGAGATTTCTAAAGACAAACAAGCGTTAAAATTATCAGAGATAGGAGGTTAATTTAAAAATAAACCTTAGATTTGCACTCCTTTTTGCGGTTACAGATTTTAAAAAAGGTTGGAAACAAAACACAACTAACAGCTCTTCCTATGGATTTCGTTAAAAAATCTGGTCGATAGTGAGATACAAAAGAATAGACAACATGTCTGAAGAATTAAAAAACGAAGTGGAAGCACAGGAAGTACCTGTAGTGGAAACGGTAAACCCAGAACAATTTTTAGCAGATTTCGATTGGCACAAATACGAAGAAGGTATTGAGGCAGTTGATGAATCTAAATTGAAAGAATTTGAAACCGCTTTAGAAGGAACCGTAGGTTTCGTAAATGAGTTGGATGTCATTGAAGGAAAAGTCACTCGAATTACTGAGCGTGATGCCATCATCGATATCAATTCCAAATCTGAAGGTGTCATTTCCTTGAACGAATTCCGTTACAATCCTGACTTAGCTGTTGGAGATGTTGTAGAGGTATTGGTAGACAAGAGAGAAGACGTTTCTGGGCAATTGGTATTGTCACACAAAAAAGCAAGAGTCATCAAAGCTTGGGATCGTGTCATCAACGCACAAGAAACCGGTGAGGTGGTCAATGGATTTGTGAAATGCAGAACAAGAGGAGGAATGATTGTAGATGTCTTTGGCATCGAAGCGTTCTTGCCAGGATCGCAAATTGATGTGAAGCCTATTAGAGATTACGATCAGTACGTAGACAAAACAATGGAATTCAAAGTGGTTAAAATCAACCACGAATTCAAAAACGTTGTGGTTTCTCACAAAGCGTTGATCGAAGCAGATATCGAAATTCAAAAGAAAGAGATCATCAGCAAATTGGAAAAAGGACAAGTATTGGAAGGTATTGTGAAAAACATTACTTCTTACGGAGTCTTTATCGATTTGGGTGGTGTAGATGGATTGGTTCACATTACAGATTTGTCATGGTCTCGAATCAATCACCCATCTGAGGTGGTTGAATTGGATCAAAAATTGAATGTGGTAATCCTTGATTTTGACGATCAAAAAACAAGAATCCAACTCGGATTGAAACAATTGAATGCACACCCTTGGGAAGCATTGGATTCGGAACTTAAAATTGGTGATCAAGTAAAAGGAAAAGTAGTAGTCCTTGCAGACTACGGTGCTTTTATTGAAGTAAACCAAGGAGTGGAAGGGTTGATTCACGTATCTGAAATGTCTTGGTCTACGCACTTGCGTTCAGCTCAAGACTTTGTAAAAGTTGGAGACGAAGTGGAAGCTGTGATTTTAACATTGGACAGAGAAGACCGTAAAATGTCTTTGGGGATCAAGCAATTGCACCCAGATCCATGGACGGACATCACCAAAAAATACCCAATCGGTTCTGCACACAAAGGAACGGTAAGAAATTACACGAACTTTGGTGTTTTTGTAGAATTGGAAGAAGGAATCGACGGATTGGTTTACATTTCTGACCTTTCTTGGGTCAAGAAAATCAAACACCCATCTGACTTTGTCAATGTGGGAGACATCTTAGACGTTCAGGTATTGGAGTTGGATGTTGAAAACCGCAAGTTGAACTTAGGACACAAACAAACTCAAGACAATCCATGGGATGCGCATGAAGCAGTCTATGCAATTGATTCTGTGCATGCAGGAACCATCAAAGAGAAAACAGACAAAGGAGCGATTGTTACCTTTGCAGATGGAGTAGAGGCTTTTGTACCGGGACGTCACTTGGAAAAAGAAGACGGCAGCAAACTTGTAAAAGGAGATGCTACAGACTTCAAAATATTGGAGTTCAACAAAGAGTACAGAAGAATTGTTGCTTCTCATACAGCCATCTTTAGAGCCGAAGAGCAAAGAAATATCAAAGCGGCTAGCAAAAAAGCAGAAGCTGCTGACAAAGCTACCTTTGGAGATATCTCTGGTCTTGCTGACTTGAAGAAGAAAATGGAAGGAAAAGAATAGTAGATTCCTTTTTTAAATACAGAAAAGAGTTGTTTGAAAAAACAACTCTTTTTTTTTGTCTTCAAGTCAAGGTTTTGAACGCTTTTTTGCGCGTGTTTATTTTTAGTTTTACAGCGGTTTGCCAATTGCAGTTTCCTTTTACATCCCTATACCGCTCCACTTATTTTTGTTACTTTTACAGCGCTAAACTAAAAAAAAACAAACACGATGTCTTTGATCAAATCTATCTCGGGAATTCGAGGAACTATTGGAGGGGCTATGGGTGATAATTTGACTCCCTTAGACGCTGTAAAATTTGCCAGTGCCTATGGGACCTGGTTGCTCAAACGCAATGCATCTCTTCCGAGTGACAGCCGTGTCAAGGTGGTTTTAGGGCGGGATGCTCGTATTTCAGGAAAAATGATCAGCAGTTTGGTGGCCAATACCTTGGTCGGTTTGGGCATTGATGTGTTGGACCTCGGCCTCTCTACAACGCCTACTGTAGAAGTTGCCGTCCCAATGGAATCCGCTCATGGGGGAATCATCATTACGGCCTCCCACAATCCAAAGCAATGGAATGCGCTCAAATTATTGAACGAATCTGGTGAATTTCTAAATGCTGAAGACGGACAAGAAATATTGACACTCGCAGAACACGGAGATTTTGATTTTGCTGCAGTCGATGATTTGGGAGCCTATGCCAAAGACGCGTCGTATGTGCAAAAACATGTAGCTGCAGTCTTGCAACTCGATCTCGTTGATGTTGCCGCTATTAAAAAAGCCAAGTTCAAAGTCGTTTTGGATGCGGTGAATTCCACTGGGGGGATTTTTATTCCTGCATTGTTGGATGCCTTAGGGGTAACCTGTGTCAAATTGTACTGCGAACCCAACGGACAATTCCCTCACAATCCAGAGCCTTTGAAAGAACATTTGGGAGAAATTTCAAAACAGGTCGTTTTGGAAAAGGCCCATTTGGGAATTGTGGTCGATCCAGATGTCGATCGTTTGGCATTGGTCTGTGAAGACGGCGCTATGTTTGGAGAAGAATACACCTTGGTAGCCTGTGCAGATTATGTTTTAGGTGCTTTGAAAGGAGGAAATACCGTTTCCAATTTGTCCTCTTCCAGGGCTTTGAGAGACGTGACTGAAAAACACGGCGGCAGCTATACGGCAAGTGCTGTAGGAGAAGTCAATGTGGTTGTTGCGATGAAGGAAACACAAGCCGTCATCGGAGGTGAAGGAAATGGAGGAATCATTTACCCGGAGTCCCACTACGGACGTGATTCGCTTGTAGGAGTGGCTTTGTTTTTGTCACATTTGGCCAAGTCAGGAATGTCCTGCAAAGACTTGAGAGCTAGCTATCCGAGCTATTTTATGAGTAAAAATAAAATTGAATTGACCCCTGCTTTGGACGTCGATGCAATCTTGCGAGAAATTGCTGACCATTTTAAAAATGAACAAGTATCCACGATCGACGGAGTCAAGATTGACTTTCCTTCCGAATGGGTGCATTTGAGAAAGTCCAATACAGAACCGATCATTCGCATTTATACTGAAAGTACTTCGCAGGAAAAAGCAAGTGCTTTGGCGCACAC
>DLQL01000037.1 GCA_002477565.1 Flavobacteriaceae bacterium UBA7433 | reverse complement strand
GGCGCCGCTACAGCACCTTCGTGTTTGGCATAAATCGTTTGGTAGCGTTCGGCATCCATTTCCTCTACGTCTCTTCGGATGTATTTTGGAATCGGGGTCTCTCCCAAAGCAGTTAGCTTTTCGCGAAATGCTTCGTAAGAACCGTCGAACAGAAATCGCAAGGTGCGGCCTCTTGAGGTGGTGTTGTCGATGACTTCTGCCACCAAACTTTCGTCTTCTCCAAAAAACAATTTGTTTCCGATACGGATTTTTCGTGCGGGATCTACCAAGACGTCCCAAAGCCTGTTTTCAGCACTGAGTTCTCTCAATAAAAACACTTCAATGCGAGCGCCTGTTTTTTCTTTGTTTCCGAACAAACGGGCAGGAAATACTTTGGTGTCATTTACCAGCATTAAATCTCCATCGTCAAAATAATCAATCAAATCTTTGAACTGTCTGTGTTCGATGGTTTGTTTTTCACGGTTCAAAACCATCAAACGAGATTCGTCTCGGTGTTCTGAGGGGTATTCTGCCAACAATCCTTCTGGCAATTCAAAGTTAAATGCGGATAATTTCATGTAGGAATATTTATAAATGTGGGCAAATATACGATATCGAAATAGGGGATGTCAAGTGTTTGGGGCTTTATTTTTGGCGCGTAGAAAAAAGGGACTGTTAGGTCCCTTTTTACATTACATCTTAAAAGCGGTCATCCTATTGAAAATTTGAAAAATCTTCCCAAAAAGTAGGGTAGGATTTGGAGACCACTTCCTGTTCTTCGACAAACAAGCTCGTCTTCAACAACAAGGGGGCAAAGGCCATGGCCATTCGGTGGTCTTGGTAGGTGGCGATCGAAATGTCTTTGTGAATTTTTGAACTTGACTCGAGGTGCAAGGTGTTTTCGGTCACTCGGATCTCGGCACCCAATTTGCTCAATTCTTGTTGCAAAGCCAACAAGCGATCTGTCTCTTTTATTTTTAAGGTGTGCAGCCCTGTCAAGTCACAAGCAATGCCCATTCCAAAACTCGTCACGGCAATGGTCTGTGCAATGTCTGGTGCTTTGATCAAGTCAAATTCGACTTTGGAAGGCTTTTGGAAATTGGCTGTTTTTTCTAAGGTGATGCTGTTCTCTGAAAATCGGGTGGTGACCCCAAAACTTTGGTACAAATTTGCCAAGACACTGTCGCCCTGCAAGCTTTCTTTTTTGTAGGCGCTCAAGGTGATTTTTCCTTTTTCACTCAAGGCGACCATGCTGTAGTAGTAAGAGGCAGAACTCCAATCGGATTCAACAGTGATGTGTCGGTCTTCAATTTCTTTTTGAGGAGCAACGACGATGGTTTGCCCTTCAAATGAGGTTTGGATTCCCAAACTTTCCAACAAGCTCAAAGTCATTTTGATATAAGGCACGGAGGTGATGGCTCCTTTAAATTCCAATTCCAAGCCTTTTTCTAGGCTAGGTGCAATCAACAACAAAGAAGAGATGTATTGGCTGCTGACATTTCCATCGATGCGAACAAAACCTCCTCGCAATTTGCTCCCCTTAATTTTGAGCGGAGCAAAGCCCTCCTTTTCTGCATAAGAAATGTCTGCGCCAAGGGTTTTTAGGGCGTCTACCAAGATTTGAATCGGCCTTTCTTTCATGCGTCCAGAACCTGTGAGAATTACGTCAGCGCCTTCTTTTGTAGCGAGATAGCCCGTCAAAAATCGCATGGCAGTCCCGGCGTGTCCGATGTTGATTTCAGCTCCGGTGTTGGCCAACGCTTTTTGAACCAAGCGTGTGTCGTCTGAATTGGACAAGTTGTCTACTGATAAATTGGGGTAGAGTTGTTGAAGAATCAGCAAGCGGTTGGATTCACTTTTGGAACCGGTGATTTGAATTTTTTGGTCAATTTCTCCGGTATAGTGTTTGAGGTGTAAACGATTCATAGGTTTTGCGATTGCCAATTTGTTGGGTTGGTTTTGTAAAAAAGGGAACGGTTAGTGCTTCTTGTTTTTTTTCTTTTCTTTTCTCCGAGAAAAATAGGTCATTGAGATGCCATAGACAGCAGCGATGGCAATTTTTTGACTGACAAAAGCGCTCCAAGTGCCCGCCTCCAAACTTTGAGAAACCGCAGAAAAATTTTCGTATTGCATGTAATGGGTAAGTGCGAGTATCACAGTGATGACTCCCAAAAAGAGGAGTGAAAATCGCAAAGCAACCTTCCAAAAAGGAACTTCTAAAATGGTTTTTTTCATGATTTCAACTTTTGGTTGTTGTGATGCCGGTCATGGTCTCTTTTTGCTTTCAAATCCAGTTTTTTGTCAAAGGCTTCTTGCAAATCGATATCGGTTTGGTTGGCAAGACAGAGCAAGACGAACAAAACATCTGCCAATTCTTCCCCCAGCTCTTTGTCTTTGTCGCTTTCTTTTTCACTTTGTTCTCCATATCGTCGCGCGATGATGCGTGCGACTTCTCCCACTTCTTCTGTGAGCTGTGCCATGTTGGTCAATTCGTTGAAATAGCGAACGCCGTGTTCTTGAATCCAAGAATCTACGGCTGCCTGTGCATTTTTTATATCCATAGTGCTCCGGTGTTTAAGCATAGCAAAGATACACAACTCCTGAGAAAGTTGACACTTAAAAAAACCCTTAAAAAGAAGGAAGACACTTTTGCAAGGTGATGCTTCTTTTAAAGGGAATTTTAGTAATTTATGATTGTGTCGTCAGGACCTATTTTTTGATAATTTTAGAAGTGGAAACGTTTCCGTTTGCGATTACTTTGATAAAGTAAATACCACTTGGCAATCCAGAAAGATCGTTGCTGTTTGTCAAGACTATTTGACCAGTGACATTGTAAATATCTCCTGTTTTATTGATCAATCCTGATGTTGGGTTTGGAGCAACTTGAGCTGCTTCTTTTTGAACATCTCCAACACTCGCATAATCAGAGTCATAGAAGTACATGTTGTCCAAATAAACCGTTCCATTTCCTTCAGTTTTGAATTGGAAAGCCTTGGCCAAATCTTGTCCTGAATCTGAATAGAAAGTCAATGGAATGTCAAGGCTGACCCATTGCCCTAAAGCAAAGCTCACTGACGCAGCAATGTCGTAGGCATTTTCAGTTGATTCACCACCATTTGTAATCAAGAAGAACTCAAGCGCTGTAGCGTCATTGGTGTAGTAGTCCAAGTGAAGATACCTCATTGCTGAGACATCTGTTTCTGGATATTCCATTCCTTGGTAATTGAGATTGGCGTATTCCAACGTATTGTTTCCGTCGATTTGGACTTCAGTAGTTTGAGTTGCTTGTCCCCATCCCGGATTTGTATTGTTTGCGATACTCGTATATGCATCACTGTACACAGAGATAACATCGTCACTTTCCCAAGTGGGTGTTGGCGCAGCTGTGGTTGGTTTTGGGTCTATTGTCCAAGCAATCGAAACCGTATTGGTTGTTACTCCATCTTGTGCGGTGACAGCAATAGTTGTTGTCCCAGGAATACTCGTTGCAGCCGTTACGACAGCGCTTGCATTTGTGTCTGTTGTCGTA
>DLQL01000065.1 GCA_002477565.1 Flavobacteriaceae bacterium UBA7433 | reverse complement strand
CTCAAACAACTCCAGTGTTTGGCTTTTCAAACTGTTGGAAACCGTTGTAACCGCATCGGAGTGGTTGATGCTAAATTCCACAGCCGTTTGGTAGCTCGGGTGACTCCCAACCAAGGTAATGTCTGTTCCGTGAAGCGTGGTCACTACTTTGATGTCTATTCCTTGCTCTTTGAGCATTTGTTTGGCCATATAAGCGGCATATGCATGTGGAATTGCATAATGCACGTGCAAAATATCCAAGTTGTAGTTTTTGACAATACGCACCATTTTAGAAGACAGTGCCAACTCGTAGGGTTGGAACTCAAAGAGTGGGTATTCTTCTATTTTTACTTGATGAAAATGCAAGCCGCTAGAAATAATATCCAATCGAACAGGTTGGTTGTAGGTAATAAAGTGCACCTCGTGCCCCTTATTGGCCAAAGCCATTCCAAGTTCCGTAGCGACAACACCGCTCCCTCCAAAAGTAGGATAACAAACAATTCCGATATTCATAAAGTCTTTTTTAACAAGTGCAGGCAAGCTTTCCGATACGCGTCAAAAAAAATAGTCATTTTTTTTGATTGCTTAAAATCTTTTTCAATCCGGCAATTTCCTTTAACTTTTCTCTGGACTCAGTGACGGGAGTTCCGAAATAAGATTTTCCTCCATCTACCGATTTGGTCACCCCTGTTTGTCCATGAATGACGGCTCCTTTGCCAATACGAATGCCACTGGTGGTTCCCACCTGCCCCCATATGGTGACCTCGTCTTCAATCACCACACAACCGGCAATGCCTGTTTGTGAAGCGATCAAACATTTTTTTCCAATCACCGTATCATGTCCTACATGTACCTGATTGTCAATTTTTGTTCCTCTCTGAATTCGCGTATCCCCGCTGACACCTCTGTCGATGGTACAGAGTGCACCGAGTTCCACTTCGTCTTCCAAAACAACACGTCCACCAGAGAGCAACTTGTCATAACCCGTCGCTCTGTTTTTGTAATAAAAAGCATCTGCCCCCAAGACACAACCTGCGTGTAAAACTACTGCGTCCCCAATGACACAATGGTCGTAAATGGTGACATTGGGATGGATCACACAATTCTTCCCAATACGCACATGGTTTCCAATAAAGACATTGGGCTGTATGTGTGTGTTGTTACCGACAATTGCAGTGGGGCTGATGCTCACTGTACTACTGAGAAAAGGATTGAAATGGTTGGTCAAGTGATTGAAATCCCGAAAAGGATCCTCAGAAATCAACAGAGCTTTGCCTTTGGGGCAAGGTACTTCTTTGTCAATCAAAACAACACTTGCCGCTGAGTTCAGTGCTTTGTCGTAGTACTTTGGATGGTCTACAAAGACAATATCTCCCGAGCCAACGACGTGAATTTCATTCATGCCAGTCACAGAAAAATCAGCAGCACCTACATACCTACAATTAAGAATTGCAGCAATGTCTTTCAAAGCGTGTGCGTTTTTAAACTTCATCTAGGAGTTGAATTGCAAGTGATACAAAATCATAAACATTTTTGTGCAAGAAAATGATGTTGACAGAAAAAAAATGACGGAACCGGGTTATTCTTTGATCCGTTCTTGATAGCTTCCTTTTGCCGTCTCAATTTTTACTTTATCCCCTTCATTGATAAACAAAGGTACGTTGACAATCGCGCCAGTTTCTAGGGTTGCGGGTTTGGTTGCGTTGGTCGCTGTATTTCCTTTTACACCCGGTTCCGTATACGTTACTTCAAGAACAACACTTGCAGGCAAGTCCACAGCCAATGGTAATTCGTCTTCCGTCCTAACAATGACGGTAACCACCTCACCTTCTTTCATGAGCTCTGGAGCATCCAAAATGGCTTTTTCAAGCATGATTTGGTTGTAATCCGTGGTGTTCATAAAATTGAACATGTTGCCTTCTGCATATAAAAACTGGTACTTTCTTGTTTCTACACGCACTTCATCTATCTTATGCCCAGCAGAGAAGGTGTTGTCTATGACTTTCCCCGAAGTCAAACTTTTCAATTTGGTTCTTACAAAGGCGGGGCCTTTTCCGGGTTTTACATGTTGAAATTCAACAATTTTAAACGTGTCGTTGTTGTAGTTGATACACAATCCATTTCTGATGTCTGAAGTAGATGCCATGGTTCTATAGTTAAGTGTTTATTCGTTTCTATTTTGCTGCTAAAAAGCACTTGAGCACTGTTATTGGTTTCCTGAATAGCCTTTCATGATACCGCGTTGAGAATTCTTGATAAACAGGATGATTTCATCGCGCTCGGGTGTTGCCTCCATTTCGGCTTCTATTTTTTCAACGGCTTGGGTGTTGTTGTAATTTTTTTGATACAAAATTCGGTAGATGTCTTGAATTTCTTTGATTTTAGACGCGTCAAATCCTCTGCGACGCAATCCAATGGAGTTGATCCCCACATAAGAAAGCGGCTCTTTGGCAGCTTTGGTAAAAGGAGGAACGTCTTTTCTTACCAAAGAACCTCCAGAGACCATTGCATGTTCTCCAATATGAATGAACTGATGGATTGCTGCCAAACCTCCCAACACGGCATAGTCTCCAACCACCACATGACCACCTAAAAGAACACCGTTTACGATGATGGCATTGTTTCCAACCACGCAGTCATGAGCAATGTGAGCGGTTGCCATAATCAAACAATTGTTTCCAACTGATGTCTTTCCTGAAGCACTGGTTCCTCGGTTAATCGTAACACATTCTCTGATGGTCGTATTGTCACCAATAATTGTTACAGAATCCTCTCCATCAAACTTCAAATCTTGAGGGATGGCGGAAATCACAGCTCCTGGAAAAATACGACAGTTCTCTCCAATTCGTGCCCCCTCCATGATGGATACATTGGAACCAATCCATGTTCCAGCGCCAATCTTGACGTTTTTGTGTATGGTGGTAAAAGGTTCAATGACGACGTTTCTGGCTATTTTTGCTTCCGGGTGTATGTATGCTAAAGGTTGGTTCATATCAATGCTTTTTTGCGATTTGTGCCATCAATGCTGCTTCTACAACCAATTTATTGTTGGCATATCCGTAGGCTTGCATGTGGCAGATTCCTCTTCTTATGGGGCTGATTAGTTCTGCTTTGAAAATCAATGTATCTCCAGGCAAAACTTTCTGTTTGAACTTTACATTGTCCATTTTCATAAAATACGTCAAATAATTTTCCGGGTCTGGAACGGTGCTCAACACCAAAACCCCTCCACATTGTGCCATGGCCTCTATCTGCAACACACCAGGCATCACTGGTGCTTCAGGAAAATGTCCTACAAAAAAAGGTTCGTTCATCGAGACATTTTTCATTCCAACAACGTGGGTATCTGACAATTCTAAAATGCGGTCTATCAATAAAAACGGAGGTCTGTGAGGCAAAATCTCCATGATTTTATAAATGTCCATCAAGGGAGGCAAACTCAAATCGTACTGAGGAACTTTGTTTCTCTTTTCTTGTTTGATGATGTTCGCTAATTTTTTTGCAAATTTTGTATTGATGGAATGGCCCGGTTTGTTGGCGATTACCTTTCCTCTGATGCGCATGCCCACCAAAGCCAAGTCACCAATAACATCTAATAATTTGTGCCTTGCTGCTTCGTTGGCCCAATGCAAAGTTAAGTTGTCTAAAATTCCGTTGGCATTGACTTCAATTTTGTCTTTGCCAAAAGCGGTTTTCAATTTGGTCATGGTCTCTTCAGAAATCTCTTTGTCGACGTATACGATGGCATTGTTCAAGTCACCTCCTTTGATCAAATTGTTGTCTAGCAACATCTCCAACTCATGTAAAAAACTAAAAGTCCTCGCATTGGAAATCTCTTCTTTGAATTCGGACAATGAATTTATGCTTGCATTTTGGGTTCCTAAAATTTGAGTTCCAAAATCAACCATTGCCGTCACTTGGTATTCCTCGCTCGGCATAATCATGATTTCACTTCCTGTTGCTTCTTCTTTGTAGCTGATGATTTCTTTTACAATGTATTCTTCAATGGGCACTTCTTGCTCTACAATACCTGCTGCTTCCAAAGCGGCCACAAAATATTTTGAAGAACCATCCATTATAGGGGGTTCTGCTGCATCGATTTCAATGATCAAGTTGGTAATTCCCAAACCGACGGCCGCAGCCAACACGTGTTCTGAAGTGTGGATGCTCACGCCGTTTTTTTCGAGATTGGTTCCGCGTTGTGTGTCAACTACATATTCTGCTTTTGGAACAATCACAGGACTCCCCTCTAAATCGACCCTTACAAAAGCGTAACCGTGATTTTCAGGAGCGGGCTTGAATGTGAGTACCACCTCTTTTCCAGTATGCAATCCAACGCCTCGAAGCGTTTTCTCATTCTTGATGGTTTTTTGATTCTGTGGTTTCATTGTTCTCCTTTTAAAGCTTTTATCTCTTTTTCAAATGCTGCTATTTTTTCAGCGTAGTCTGGTAATTTTTTAAAATGCACATAGGAACGGTTCCACTGCTTGGCATCGAACGCGGGACTTCCTTTGATGGTTGCATGCGCTTTTATATTCTTAGTAACCCCCGTATTTCCTTGTACTTTCACTCCGTCACCGATTCTCAAATGACCAGAGATTGCCACTTGTCCACCGATCATACAATGGCTTCCTATTTTTGTAGAACCTGCCACAGCTGTCTGAGCAGCAATCACTGTATGCTTGCCAATCTCCACATTGTGAGCAATTTGTATCAGGTTGTCCAATTTCACTCCTTCACAAATACGCGTCGCCCCTAAAGTAGCTCGGTCTATCGTGGTGTTGGCACCGATATCTACACCGTCTTCAACAATGACATTTCCTGTTTGAGGAATCGCAGCATACACCCCCTCTGTACTGGGTGCAAAGCCAAAACCGTCTGCACCGAGTACGGCGCCCGCATGAATTTTACAATGCTTTCCGACGACTGTCTCAGAATATATTTTGACCCCTGAATACAAGATTGTCCCCTCTTCGATGACCACATTGTCTCCAACAAAACAGTGTGGATACAACTTGACGTTGTCCGCAATGCGAACATTTTGGCCAATGTACACAAAGGCACCCAAATAAATGTCGGCTCCTAAAATCGCGGAATCACTTACAAAAGTGGGAGATTCTTTTCCTGTTTTGTTGTTCTTTACTTCGTTGTAAAAAGCCAACAGTGTCGAAAATGCTTTGTAAGCATCCGTCACTTTTATTAAGGTGGGTGTTACTTTTTTTTCAGGAACAAAAGTTTGATTTACAATTGCAATTGATGCCTCAGTTGTGTATATAAAAGGGGTGTATTTTTCGTTTGACAAAAATGTGAGAGAGCCGGGTTCACCTTCTTCTATTTTTGCGAGCTTTGAGACTTCCGTGTTGGGATTTCCTAGAACCTCCCCTTCTAACAGTTCGGCTATTTGTGATGCTGTAAATTTCATTATCTGCAAAAGTATGAAAATAATATGTCTTGTGCCATAGCTATTTCTTTGGATAACACACGAAGTATTTCACCACCGGTTTGGTCAAGGCCTGAAGATTCAACTGATCAGAAGCCTCCGTGATGTCTGCAATATCTCCATTCTTAAAATAAATATTGATCTTGCTCTTGGAAGAATCGTACGCTTGGTTTTGAATGGAATCTTTGAAAACAAAATAGGACATTGCCTCCGAAGACAAGCCCAATTCTTTTTGCTTTGAAACTTTCAATTGTTCAAATTCTTTCTCAGACATGGAGGTCTGAGAAATTTCAATTTTCAACAATTCCCTGTTGATCAACATCTTTGAAAGAGAAGAGAGGATCTCATCCTCATGGCTGATCCAATCTTTGATGGCCGACAAAATGTCGTAGTCGTCTAATTTTGCAAAAGTTTTCAAGGTTTCCGAATCAAAATTTGCATCGGATATTTGGTTTGTTAAAAAGAATTGAAATGCTTTGCTTCCTGGAAGCACAAAGCCTTTTGTAGAGAGTTCATTGGCTCTGCGCAACAAATTGACCAACATCCGTTCTGCCACCACTCCCGTCTTGTGCAAATAGACTTGCCAATACATCAAGCGACGGCCAACAATAAATTTTTCGGCAGAATATATTCCTTTTTCTTCCAAAACCAATTCGTCATGAACCACATTGAGCATGGCAATCAGTCGCTCAGAATTGATGTTTCCTTCTGAAACACCACTGTAGAAACTATCGCGCTTTAGATAGTCCAAACGGTCCATATCCAACTGACTGGAAATCAATTGGTGCATAAACTTGCGCGGGTAGTTACCTTCAAAAATAGCAATCGCCATAGAAAGCTGCCCCTCGAATTCTTCATTCAAAGCCCGCATGTACAACAATGAAATTTCCTCGTGATTGACCCCCGTCACAATGCTGTGTTCCAATGCGTGCGAAAAAGGACCGTGACCAATGTCGTGGAGTAAAATCGCACAATTCAAAGCCGTCTCTTCCGCTGCTGAAATCTCAACTCCTTTGACCCGCAAAGTACGAATGGCGTTTTGCATCAGATGCATGCATCCGATGGCGTGATGAAAACGAGTATGATGAACCCCTGGATAGACCAAATAAGAAAGTCCCATCTGGGAAATTCGCCTCAAACGTTGAAAATAACGGTGCTCGATCAAATCGAAAATTAATGCATTGGGAATTGTAATAAATCCGTAAATTGGGTCGTTTAATATCTTTAACTTGTTTGTTTTTTTTGCACTCAAAAGATTTCGGATTTTTATAAAAAAACAAAGATAACAATCTTTGGCAATTCCGAGGAACGGATGTATTTTTAAATCTGAGCCTTCCTTTGTTTGACAAGGCGCTCGAAAAGATTTTTTGGCAAGAATGCGGAAGAAACAATTCAAACACAAAACAAAAAAATGCTATGAATGCCATGCACATACTGTGGGTCGATGATGAAATCGATCTTTTGAAACCACACATTCTTTTTCTAGAATCTAAAAACTACCTTGTTTCCAAAGCGACCAACGGTGCCGATGCCATTGATCTTATTGACGAAAACAACTACGACATTGTTTTCTTAGACGAAAACATGCCCGGACTTACTGGAATTGAGACACTGTCAGAAATCAAAAATTCAAAACCCAATCTTCCCGTAATTATGATTACCAAAAGCGAGGAGGAATACATCATGGAGGAAGCCATCGGATCGAAAATTGCCGATTACCTGATCAAACCTGTAAACCCCCATCAAATTCTTCTGAGTCTGAAGAAGAACTTAGACCACTCCCGCTTGGTAAACGAAAAAACCACCTCCAAGTACCAACGAGAATTCCGAAAAATATCCATGGATCTGGCAACTGTGAATTCTTACGAGGAATGGATTGAGATCTACCAGCGACTGCTGCATTGGGAATTGGAACTCGAAACCATCAGTGACCCAGGAATGTTGGGCATTTTAGAAAGCCAAAAGCAGGAAGCAAATAGCTTGTTTTTTAAATTTATCAAAAAAAACTACCAGGATTTACTCACAAGTTCAGACCGACCGATATTTTCCCACACCTTGTTCAAAGACTTTGTCCTTCCTCAGATGAACCCCAAAAGCGGAACGTTGCTGGTTGTGATTGACAATTTGCGTTACGACCAATGGAAGGTTTTGGAACCTCACCTGCAACCTTTTTACAAAAAATCCAAAGAAATCTCCTATTTTAGTATTTTGCCTACAGCGACACAGTACGCAAGAAATGCTATCTTTTCGGGACTCACCCCTTTGGACATGGAAAAAAGACACCCCGAATATTGGAAAAATGATGAGGATGAAGGCGGAAAAAACCTGTACGAAAAAGAATTTCTTTCGGCTCAGCTACAAAGACTTCAGCCTGAAATGACCCACGAATACCACAAAATCACCACTTCAAAAGCAGCGCAAGAATTGGACGACAACTTCAACAGCCTCAAAACAAAAGAGCTTTCAGTAGTGGTCTACAATTTTGTAGACATGCTCTCTCATTCCAAAACTGAGTTGGACGTCATCAAAGAACTCGCAGGAAATGAAAAGTCCTACCGCTCCTTGACCCTGAGTTGGTTCAAAAACTCTCCCATCTTTAGCACCCTTCAAAAAGCGAGCAAAGCAGGCATGCAACTTGTCATTACAACAGATCACGGAACCATCAACAGTAAAAATCCGACCAAAATTATCGGCAATAAAAACATCAGTTCCAACCTCAGGTACAAAACTGGCAAAAGTCTTTCTTACCAAGAAAAAGATGTATATGCAGTGCAAAAGCCTAAAGACATTTTTTTACCTACTCAACACATAAACAGCTCCTTTGTCTTTGCCAAAGAAGACCTATTCTTTGCCTACCCAAACAACTACAACCACTTTGTGAAATATTATAAGAACACCTACCAGCACGGTGGCATTTCTTTGGAAGAAATGATCATCCCTTGTGCAATTTTTGAACCCAAATAACATGAATCTTACCTATACCTTAAAAGACTTGCCAACTATAGCAAAATCCATTCTCCAAGAAGCAAGCCACAAAACACTCCTTTTTTACGGAGAAATGGGACTTGGCAAAACAACCCTGATCAAAGAGATTGCCAAGCAATTGGGTGTAGAAGAGATTGCCAATTCCCCCACATTTTCACTAGTAAATGAGTACCAAACCAACACTCGGGAAACCGTTTATCATTTTGACTTCTACCGCATCAAAAATGAAGAAGAAGCGTACGACATTGGCATGGAAGAGTATTTTCTTAGAGATGCTTGGTGCTTGGTCGAATGGCCTTCGTGTGTTGAAAATTTACTACCTTTAGAAAGTGTGGAAATACACCTTAGTAAAAACAAAGACAATTCACGCAATATCAAAATAGTCTAAACCCCATTACTTGAGCCAAAAATGAGCAAACACTACTCGCCCTTCAGCAAAGAAGAACTGATTCCTAAAGAGGAAATGTTGGAAGTAAAAAAAGAAAAAGGAACCTTGTTTATCGGACTCCCCAAAGAAACACATTTCGAAGAAAAACGAATTTGTTTGACACCCGATGCTGTCAGTGCCATGACCAAAAACGGGCATCGAATTGTTGTAGAGACAGGAGCTGGTGAAGGAGCCAACTACACCGATCAAAATTATTCGGATGCAGGAGCAAAAATATCCTACAGCACAGAAGAAGTCTTCGGTTGCAATCTTATTCTAAAAATTGAACCTCCTACCCTTGCCGAAATTGAACACATCAAACCCCAAAGTGTTTTGGTCTCTGCGCTGCAACTCAAAACACAGACAAAAAAATACTTTGAGGCCCTTGCCAATAAAAGAATTACCGCCATCGCTTTCGATTATATCCGAGACCCTGAAGGCAAATATCCTGTAGTGCAATCTCTTAGTGAGATTGCGGGTACCGCCTCGGTGTTGATCGCCTCAGAACTGATGAGCAATCAAAAAAATGGAAACGGCCTGTTGATGGGCAATATAGGTGGCGTACCTCCTGCAAAAGTGGTGATTTTGGGTGCAGGAACTGTTGGAGAATTTGCAGCCAAATCCGCCTTGGGCTTAGGAGCTTCTGTCAAAGTATTTGACAACTCCATTTCCAAATTGAGGAAATTGCAACAATTTTCAAAGAGTCCCCTATTTACCTCCACATTGCAACCGAGAACCCTGCAAAAAGCATTGATGCGTTGTGACGTAGTCATCAGTGCCATCCGCGGAAAATCAAGAGCACCCATTGTGGTGACTGAAGAAATGGTAAAAGTCATGAAACCTGGTTCTGTCATCGTCGATGTCAGCATCGATCGAGGCGGGTGCATCGAAACTTCTGAAGTCACCACGCACAGCAAACCTACTTTTGAAAAACACGGCATCATCCATTATTGTGTGCCAAACATTCCCGCTCGTTATGCGAGAACCGCAACCGTTTCGATCAGTAATATTTTCACCCCCTTTCTTTTGCACATCGCCGAAGAGGGAGGCCTTGAACAAGTGGTCCGAAACGAACGAGTGATGCGAAGTGGCATGTACTTTTACCACGGAATTTTAACCAACAAATCCGTTGCCGAATGGTTCGACCTTCCGTTTAGAGACATCAATTTGTTGATTTTGTAAAATCCTTTTGTATTTTCAAAATCAAAAACCATTCATTCGATTCTATAATTGTATTTTTACAAGCTCAAATAGAAGCCATATGAACCTTGCAAAACGAAGCCTTTATTTTTTAGTTGGAATGTCTATCGGCACCGTCATCGTCCTTTTTATCGCAAAACAAAAAAAGATAGAATTCCCCTACGGTCCCGATGCGAGAACACTGAAAAGCATTCGCGTTAAAGAACAACGCTTTTTTTCCATACAAGCTCAGCAGATGTTGCGCGCTTACCAATTGGATTCTTTGAAAATTGACTACCTTTTAAGAGCGAGCGATGTCGATTTTTCAAAAAGCGACACCAACGTAAAAATCCCCTGCCAAACCTACCAAATAAATGGAGAACTGAAAGATTTGTTGGTCTCTATGCTTATTGAACGTTGTGATTCCTTCGCAAGGTTTAAAGAAATTTACATTCAAAAAAAATGACAAATGAAGATTTCTAAAAACTTGGTAAAAAACGCTGGTTTTGACCGCTTACTTGACGGAAAAAAAGTAGGTCTTTTTACCTTGAAAAACAGTGATGGCATGGTCGTTCAAATCACCAATTACGGTGGCAGAATCGTCAGCCTCTTTGTTCCAGACAAGGCCGGAAATTTTGAAGATGTGGTTTTGGGACATGAGGATTTGAAAGGATATACAGAAGGGGGCAATCCTTATTTTGGTGCCATCATCGGGCGCTACGGAAATCGAATTGCCAAAGGTCGTTTGGAAATTGACGGCACAACACATGCTTTGGCCACCAACAACGCCCCCAATCACTTGCACGGTGGGACAAAAGGTTTTGACAAGGTCGTTTGGCAAGTCGAGCAACACAGCAACCAACAACTTGAATTGACCTACCTTTCTGTTGCAGGCGAAGAAAATTACCCCGGCAACTTGAAGGTTGTGGTTACCTACACACTCACGGAAGACAATGCTTTGGAAATTGACTACCAAGCAGCGACCGATGCTACTACAGTGGTCAATTTGACCAACCACTCTTACTTCAACCTCAAAGGTGCTGGAAATGGAAGTATTGAAGACCACGAACTTACAATCATGGCCTCCCAGTACCTCCCCACAGATACACATGCCATCCCAACAGGTGAAATCGCTAGCGTTGCGAACACCCCCATGGATTTTAGAAAGCCTAAATTGATCGGCCGCGACATGCACCGAGAATTCGACCAACTACTCGCGGCAAAGGGCTACGACCATACCTTTGTATTTGACAAAGACATCGCTCCACAAACTCCGGTAGCCATCGCTACCGAAAAAAAATCGGGAAGAACTTTAGAAGTGTATACCAACGAACCAGGAGTTCAGTTCTATTCGGGAAATTTTGTCACAGGTTGCAACCCGGGAAAAAATAACAAAACCTACCTTTCTCAAGAATCTTTTTGCTTGGAAACGCAGCATTTTCCTGACAGTCCAAACCAACAACACTTCCCTTCTACACTCGTACATCCTGGAGAAATATACACTTCTTTTTGCAGTTATAAATTTGGAACCCTTCGATAAGCAGTCATGAAATTTAA